>JAKVCH010000014.1 GCA_022447485.1 Polyangiaceae bacterium
CGACGCGTTGACGTGTACCTCGGGAAGAAGCGTCGCCGGCATTATTATTCATCGGTCTTCGATTATTCACGACTGGACTACTTTCGAGCTAAGAACTTTCTTCGAGATGTGAGATTCCATGATGGCGCGAAACGTTGCGGAAAGCAGAAGTCGAAACAGAAAAGGAAAAGGAACGAGCTTGTGTATTGCTTTTGAGAGCTCTACTTTGATTGGTGCTTTCGGTTACGATTGGAGGAAATATTTCAATCAGAGCTCATTTGTCTGTCAGCGGCCTACACTCGACTTGGGGGTGACGACCTTGCTCAGTCGCTTTACGCTGTTCCACCTCGGAGCTCATCTTTTGAGCTGCACTCGATCAATCAAGACTGGGAGGAAAAGCGAGTGAATCAAATCAAACTCTATGCTGGTGTCTTTTGGATCTACGTCTTAGTCGATGTGGGCTATCAATTACTCTTTGGCATGCAGTTTACAGCTGCCCAATATGAAGCCGCAGGCATGGGCCCGCTGATCGCATCGCCACCAAGGTATCCTTTTCTCTTTTTCCTTTTCTTCGTTGCTATCACCATTGCCAATGTTGAGCTTGCCGTGAAACCCGCGCTCGAGAAGAGGTCCCTCGGTCTTGCTCTTCGCAATGGAGCAATCATTGGGTTCACAACTTATGGCACGCTTGCTTGGGTGAATACTTGGACATTTAAGGATTTTCCCGTTTTGGTGATGTTTGAAATCATGTTCGAGGGTCTTTGCTTCTCGACGGTTGCCAGTGGTCTGACGACGCGCTGGCGAATACGAGCGCAGGGCAGTGCGAACGACTCCGATGGCTAAGCGGAAAATCTCACCTTTCGAGTGAGACGAACGAAGTGAGAGGAATAGGGGTATGAAGTAGTTCCCTTCTTCGAGCGAGCCTCCTTTCCTATCGATTCGACCCACCCAAGGGTAAGAATTGTAGTGAGCTAGTGACTTATTCCTACCACTGGAATTGTTCCATGAGCCTTTTCTAGAAGCGCTTTCATGTTACAGTTCGTTCATGTCCGCGAAATATCTTCTTGCGCCCTCACTCTTTCTTTTTGCCTGTTCGTCGAGCATTGCCGACGGCAGCGCTGAGAAAGGCCAACAGGGCGGAAGTGATCCAATCGATAATGCTGATTCTATCTTTGCCCCTTCTCCAGCCGTCCCTGTCGATGGTGACGAGTCGACTCTGAATATTGAAGAGCCGATGGCTGAAGAAGGCTCCGAAGAAAAATTAGATGATTGTGATGCGACTCTTGAGCTGATTATCCGCGATTTCAAAGCGGGTCATCCGGACTTTCTGAATGGCTACAACGGTCAAGATGATGTTGGCTGTGGTATGGTGAAACCAGATTTATTGATCGGTAGCGATGGTTCACGCCAACCTGAGTTCCAAAATGGCCGTGGTACCGGTAAGCGATCGGTCAATGAAAAGATCGTCAGTTGCCAGGATTGGGACTACGACCCACCCGATGAAATCCAGAGTGCCAGTTCCTTTGGGGACTGGTATGCGAATGTCGATGGCACGAATGTTGTTGTCGAAAAAACCCTCGAATTGACTGACTCTGGCAACGGTAAGTTTGTTTATGATAGCGAGGGGACGGCCGGCTTTTTCCCCGTTGATGGCTTGGGGTGGGCAGATGAAACTCAAGGACACAACTTTGGGTTCACAACGGAGGCACACGTGCGTTTTGGCTATGAGCTTGGCCAAGAGTTTGAGTTCAGCGGTGATGACGATATGTGGATTTTTGTCAATGGTCGCCTCGCTCTCGATCTTGGCGGTAAGCACAATGAGCTAACCGCTAAGATTGTATTCGACGACCTTGCCGATGAGCTCGATATCGTTCCCGGCCAAACATATAACATGGACATCTATCATGCTGAGCGTCAGCCAGCCTCGTCGAACTTCCGGGTGGAGACGAATATCAGCTGCTTTGAGGTCGTGGAAGTTCCTGTCGTGATTCGTTGAATCGCAGTGGAAGAAGCCCCTCCTCTATGTGTGAGGAATCGAGGGGTTGAGATGATGGCAAACCTTTGAGCGCGACGGTAGTCGCCGTCCAGGGGCTGCTGTCGTCAATGTAGAAAGAGTCAGGGCAATCCACACTGACAGCTCGCCGTGGGCAGTGCGACGGAAATGGTTCCAGCTCAATTGCAAAATCTTTAGGCCAGCGCATGTTGCGGAACGTTTTCCGACCCCAGAGGACTTTCTTACGTTTCTTTTCGCTAGGAAGCGCTACCGTTTCCACATGAAACTTTCTCTACCAGCACTTATTTCGGTCTGCACTCTCATGCTTAGTTTCGGTTGTTCCGCAGAGAAAATCGGCGAAGGTGGAAATTCTCCGGGCGGTGATAGCGTCGAGTATCAGCGAGATGCCGACGGGAATCTGATTTACGATGCCGACGGTAACCCGATTCCTGTCACTCAGGATTCTGGGGGTATTGAGGGTGGCGGCGTACCTGGGAGCACTACTCCGGGTGGGATTAGCGTTGATGATAACTCTGGTAATGGCGCTACCCCGACGAAGTGTAACGAGTTCGAACTCGACTTCGTTCCCCGCACGCCTACGGTTTATGTGCTGGTCGATCGCTCTGGTTCGATGAATGACGGAGCAGAAGATTTTTGGACGCCGCTGCGTACTGCCCTCCTGCCTGCGGTGGAGCAACTGGAGTCCGACGTCCGCTTCGGTTTTGGTATGTACACCTCCACTGAGTTAGCCCAATGTCAGTCCGGAGTTGTGGATGACCTTGGGACTATCGCCGAGAATAATTATGCGGCGATAGAGGGTAAGTACACACCAACCCAGCCAACCACTGGAGCAGACACTCCTACCAGCTTCGCCTTGATGGAAGCTGCAGACATTCTCGAGGCTGATCCATCGCCAGGAGAGAGATACATTGTTTTGGTCACAGACGGTAACCCCGACTTTTGCGACGACGTACCTGCAAAATGTGGTCAAGACGCTACAATCGGTGCAATGCAACAGTTAGCTGCCCGGGGGATTAAGACGATATTCTTTGGCCTTGAGGCACAGAAGCAGCAGCCCCTGGAAGCCGCTGTCGCAAGTCGTTTTGCCAATGCTGGCGATGGCCAACCCGTCGCTTGGCCGGATGCTGATATCCAATGGCAGAATTCAAATATCAAGAATGAATGCCAGGGATCGAGCTCTTGGTCAGCGGCTGCCGCTGCCAACCCTGATGCCTCTGCTGAGGTCGATACGGCGGGTACCTACTCTGAAAGCCAAGGCACGGCGGAAGCTTTCTTGGCTGCCAATCCAGCGGATCTCGTGACGAGTCTGAAGGCGAAAGTCGCTGGTTTGAAGTCTTGTGATTTAGACCTCGACGGCTTGAGCATTTTAGAGACCTATTGGGCTCAAGGAGAAGTCACGCTTCAGGGTGAGCCTGTGTCGCAAGATCAGTGGCGTATGGTTAATGAGAGCCAACTAGAACTTCTTGGGGAAGCTTGTACTCGCTGGCAGGAGCCAGATGTGAGTGAATTTTACGCGGGCTTCCCCTGCGAGGCGATTGTGGTTCGATAATTGTGCCTTGTCGGTCTGAGAGCTTCTCAAGTGGCGTGCGCGGAGGCGATCAGTTACCGGAACTGAATCAAAAATTCTTGTTTGGGTTGCTCAAAGTGAGCTTTGAGTTGTTCCCGGAGAGAACGCAAAAAAAGCCCCGTCAGCTCGCTGCTGTCGGGGCTTTTTTAATGACGAGTCGGGAGGAGTTAGGATGGCACGCGCAGCTGCACAGGAGGATTGCTCGTGGCGGGGCTACTGAGTGCCTTGAGCGGCGGAGCAAACTCGGTTAGCTTAATTCCTGAGACCGCTGCTCGATACTCTTCGATGGTGGGTGTTCGGCCCAAAATCGTCGAAAGCACAACAACTGGCGTCGAGGCGAGCAGAGACTCACCCTTCTTATCGGCAGCATCAGCAACTACTCGGCCTTGGAAGAGGCGCGTCGAGGTTGCCATCACGGTGTCTCCTTTTTCCGCCTTCTCTTGATTACCCATGCAGAGGTTGCAACCGGGGCGCTCTAGGTAGAGCATATTCTCGTATTTTGTGCGGGCGGTGCTTTTGGGCGCATCGTCGTTGAATTCGAAGCCAGCATACTGCTCAAGTGTTTCCCAATCACCTTCGGCCTTGAGCTCATCCACAATATTGTAAGTTGGGGGAGCAACCACCAGAGGCGCCTTAAATTCGATCTTGCCATGCTGCTTCTTGAGGTTCTCCAGCATATGAGCAAGGATCTTCATATCGCCCTTATGCACCATGCAGGAGCCCACAAACCCTAAGTCGACGCTCTTCTCGCCCTTGTAGTAAGTGAGGTCACGAATCGTATCGTGCGTATAACGCTTGGATACGTCATCGTTGTACACGTCGGGATCGGCAATCATTGGTTCATCGATCTTATCTAGATCGACTTCGAATTCTGCGAAGTACTTCGCGTTGGCATCAGGAGCGAGCGCAGGCTTATCGCCTGATTGGATCTCGGCAATCCGCTTCTCTGCTTGATTGACCAAGCCCTGGAGAACCGCCTTCTGGTTATCCATGCCTTTATCGATCATAATTTGGATGCGGCTCTTGGCTATTTCCAAAGACTTGATCAGGGTAGCGTCTTCGGAGATACAGATAGAGGCTTTTGCCTTCATCTCTGCAGTCCAGTCGGTAAAGGTAAATGCTTGATCTGACTCGAGGGTACCAATATGGACTTCGATAATCCGGCCTTGGAAGACATTATCGCCTCCAAATTTTGCCAACATCTGCGCTTGGGTAGCGTGGACTACGTCTCGGAAATCCATGTAATCCTTCATTTTACCTTTGAAGGTAACTTTGACTGACTCGGGAATCGGCATGGAAGCTTCGCCAGTGGCGAGCGCCAGAGCAACCGTGCCTGAGTCTGCTCCAAAGGCCACTCCCTTCGACATGCGGGTATGAGAGTCTCCCCCAATAATGATTGCCCAATCGTCCACGGTGATATCGTTCAGCACCTTATGAATCACGTCGGTCATCGCATGGTAGTGTCCCTGAGGATCGCGTGCGGTGATTAATCCAAAATCATTCATGAACTTCATGAGCTTCGGAATATTGGCCTGGGCCTTTTTATCCCACACCGAAGCCGTATGGCAGCCGGATTGATAGGCTCCGTCGACGATTGGAGAGATGATAGTGGCTGCCATCATCTCTAACTCCTGAGACGTCATCAAGCCGGTCGTATCCTGGGAGCCAACAATATTCACCTCAACGCGCACATCTGATCCGGCGTGCAAGACTTTCCCGGGAGTCGTACCGACAGCGTTCTTGTTGAAGATTTTTTCGACGGCGGTCAGGCCTTGACCCTCGTGCGAGATTTCCTTGGAAGGAGCAAAGATAGTGGGCGCTTCGACGCCCAAGGCCTTGGCGGCAAAGGTCTGAAGCTTCTTCCCAAAGACCACGGCATAAGAGCCGCCGGCACGCATGAACTCGACTTTTTGCGGTGTAAAAGAGCTGGAAACATCGATGACAGCTTGGCCGTCTTTATAGAGTTTCTTCTCTTTCGTGTTGATGGTGAGGACTGTTCCGGTATCGATTGAATAAGCCTGTTCGAGAACGGGCTCACCATCAGCGTCGCGGACAACGTTGCCATCAGCATCAAGCTTTTTTACCCAATTCTTCAGATCAAGGCCGATGCCACCGGTGACACCAACTGTCGTTAAAAAGATCGGCGAGATTCCGTTGGTTCCAGCGACGACCGGAGCGATATTAATGAAGGGGACATAAGGACTCGCTTGTTTACCGATCCATAGCGCTACGTTATTCACGCCTGACATACGCGAGGAACCCACGCCCATGGTACCTTTTTCCGCGATGAGCATGACCCTTTTATCTGGATGCTGTTTCTGCAGCGCAACGAGCTCTTTTTGAGCCTTTTCGTCAATCAGGCACTTACCGTGCAATTCGCGGTCGGAGCGTGAGTGAGCTTCACTTCCGGGAGAGAGAAGGTCTGTCGAGATGTCGCCCACGCCGGCGACGTAAGTGACGAGATCGATTGTTTCAGGAACCTCCGGTAGCTTGGTGAAGAACTCTGCTTCGGCATAGCTCTCCAATAGGTCCTTGGCGACCGTATTTCCTGCTTGCAGAGCAGCTTCCAAACGCTCCGTGTCAGCTTCGTAAAGAAACACCTGCGTCTTAAGAACTGTTGCTGCGGCTTGGGCCAGGCTTGCATCTTCGCCGAGTGCCAGATCGAGCAGGACGCGAATCGAAGGGCCACCCTTCATATGGCCTAATTGCTCAAAAGCTGACTCTCGAGAAATTTCTCTCACCTCTGCTTCGCCGACAATGATTTCCTTAAGAAACTGTGCTTTCACTCCAGCAGCACTCGTTGTGCCCGGCAGGGTATTGTAAACAAAGAATTGTAGAGCCTCTTTGCGCTCTGGGCTCGATGGGTCTTTGATCAGATTGATGATCTCATTTGTTAACTCAACGCCGTCAATAGGCTTTGGGTGAAGACCATCCTTCTTTCGTTCTTCAATTTCCGCGAGGTAGTTGCTGTAAGCACTCATCATCATTCTCTAATTTCCGCCGAAGTCGTTCTTTTGCGCAAAGACGCCTCAGCTCCCAGCCGACTACCGATCCCGGTTGAGGATCGTCGGATGAAGTAGGTTGCGGTGGTGGACGGTTGCACTCGCCCACCACTATTTTCACATCGGGAGTCGCTTTTTTCCGCAGGAGCTGCAAAAGGCTCTCTGCCTTGAGCTCTCGGGGAATCGAACGACTTCCAGTGAGTCTATAGCCCAAAACCATTCATGAGAATAATTGTTTCTTTTCATGATAATCAGAACTTTTTTGCATCATTTAGCAAAAACGCGGTGCATATCCTTTTGCAGAGGCCCTTGGCTTTCTGCTTGATGAGCGACTCGGTCCGCTTTGCCAACAGAGGCCAAAGCGCGTGTTTTCGGCGGCGGCCCTGCACCTAAAGTTCATTCCTCTGACTCCCTGAGTGAAGTTCCTCGACCGCGAGGTGATGGTTCGTCACTGCCGGTTTTCAGATGCCGGGGGCCAGGGAGCTCGAGAACCCTTGAATCAGCGGCTAGCAGCGTAGATCGCGTACTCGCTGTCAATCGTGACGCCGACGAAGTAGAGAGTGCGTTCATCAGCCGAGAGTTCTGGCGCGCCCGCTACCCGAACTTCCTCTGGCAACAGAAAGCTAAGGTCGATGAGTTCTCCGAATGATGCATTAACGGAGCTACGCGTGGCAGAAGAAAATTGGCCAGCTGTGGCCCCGTAAATCTCCAGGCCGTCTGCCGAGAGAACTGGTGCAAAGAGGTTGACGTTCTCGAGACCCGGGAGCACGGTAGGTTCCTCAAAAGAAGAACCGATGCTCTCTCGGGTAGCGGTCAGCGTTGCGCCGCTCCCGTAAGGAGCAGTCACAAGCGTTAATTCGTCCGGCGAAAGCGAAGTACTGGTTGGTAGAGTCGCCACCTCGAGGGCATCACCGAAGGCGAGACTGAGGTCGCCGCGCTCCACTTCATAGAGACGCGCCGGTTCGCTAATCTCTTCATAACAGGTAATGTAGGCTCGCAGACCGTCATCTGAGATGTCAATGCTTCGATCCTCATCTACTGCGCAAAGGGCATTGAGCTCGTCTACTGCCGGACCTGGAGTGAAGGCTCCTGAGTCTTCGGCGCGGCTGGCGACATGGAAGCTCTCTGCCTTGCTTTCGCCCTTCACATAATACATCTCCAGGCCGTCAGCTCTAACAGCAGGAGAGGTCACTCGCTCATCATCCACCAAGACGACTTCAGCTGCGTCAAATTCGCCGAGGCTTGTCGTGTCTGGAGTTATCGGTTCGTCCGGGGCGCTTTGTTCCACAGGGCTAAGCAAACTGTCGTCTGTTTCCTCGGCCGGCGCCTCGATTGTCTCCGCCATCGAGGTCTCTTGCTCAGCGGCCGCTTCCTCTGCTGAATCATCAGCGCAGCCAACAAGCAGGTAAGTACTGGTAAGAATGAGAGGTAATGCTACTTTCATCATTCTGCCTTATCACGATTTTCCCTCCAAATCACCCCATCTGCGAGGGCTTCTTCATCAGAATTGAGCTCTCAGACTACAGAGCCGGGGCTTTTGCTGACGTTGCCGATATGCTTGTGGTAGGCCAGCTGCGCAGTCGTTTGATTCGAGATACACTAAGCCTGCTTTTCAGGCTTAGTGTGGCGTAAGAATCTCAAGAAGCTCTACACGCAAGCGTTGAAGCAGCTTTTCCGATGGCCGATACAAGGTACACTTTCAATGAACGAATGGACATTACTCACCAATCTATCAAGCATTAGCTCCTTCCCAGCGAAGGTCTGCCACGGTGGTGAGAGCTATTTGCTGACTAGAGTCGATGATGAACTCAAGGTGTTTTCATCAATCTGCCCCCACCAAGGTGGCGAAGTCACGGTGGAAGGGTGTGAGTTTCACTGCCCTTTGCACGGGTGGAGGTTTGATCAACAAGGTCGCTCGATCAATGTCAAGAATAACCAGCTCTTTGAAGTGCCCTTTCGCGTACAAGAGGGTGGCGTCTACATTCGTCCTGAGCAGCGCCATGCCAGTCAGTTTCTTCAAAGTGAGCATAAGTTAGGCGATGTGACGATCGAGCTGATCTCCCATGCTTGCGTTTTGATTACGGTCGGTGACTTTAAGATCATCACTGACCCATGGATTGATGGTCCTGCTTTTTACGGCGCTTGGATGCCTTATCCGGTGCCGAATGTCGATATTTCGGCCATTGAAGCTGATGTGATTTTGATCACCCATGAGCATTCAGACCACTTTCATGAGAATACTCTCAAGCAGTTTTCTCCCGAGATCCCCATCATTTATCCTGCGTTCCCCAACCAAAGAATTGATCGGGCACTGAAGAAATGGGGGCGAAGTAATTCCGAAGGTGTTTCCTTTGGTGATACCAAGAAATTGCGTGAGGGGGTTCAGATTTGTTTCTATGAGCCTGTCGGGATTTGGAACGACGCTATCCTTCATATCGACGCATTCGGACATCATCTATTGAATTTAAATGATGCAGGCGTGAACCATCGGATTAAGTCTTTACTGCCTCCGATTGATATCCTTCTCTGTCAATTTAACGCAGGCGCATCCGGTTACCCCGCAACTTGGGAAAACGTTTCTCTGGCTGCGAAGAAGGAGTTTTATCAAAAAGCGCTCGCCAGCAAGCTGCACTTACTGGACCATGCCGCGAAGCTTTATCATGCTAAATTTTTGCTACCCTTCGCATCGTTCTTTACGCTTTGGCATCCACAGCACGACGAGTTTTTGGAGCTGCTGGAGTACAATCATCCCTCCGAGATTAAGCAGAAGTTGGAGTGTCCGAACTATGATGTGATCGATTTGCTTCCCGGCGATATCTGGCACGGGGAGACCGGGGCATTTGAGCGTTCGCGAATGGAACGGGCAGCAAAAAGATGCTTTGAAAAAAAGTCGATAAGAAAAGTTGTGAAGGCGAAATTCTCGGAAGACGTTTTCTCTCAGTTTCATGATACCCGTGCCCAGGTCGACCAGACTCTCGTGCTTGACTATTTTTTAAGGTTGAATCAATCGCCAGAGATGGCTTTTTGCGAAGATTTACGAGTTCTGATTCGCTCGATGAATGCAAGTCGCGAAATAGAAGCGCGATTCTATCTTGAAATCAAAAATGGTCAGTTAAGAGCTGAGGCCTTGAATGAAGAGGCTTCTTATGAGTTGCGAATGGATATACCGGCTGGGATCTTGATGGATATCGTGCGCGAAGATGTTTCGTGGGATGAGGCTCATATTGGCTACTGGTGCGGATTTGACCGCGACCCCGATATGTACCACGCAGGGTTTTGGCGCCTTTTGCAGGCACCCTATTATCTCAAAACGCTCCCTCAAAAATCAAATGCGTCGATTCTTGAGCAACCGGTAGCCCAATTATTAAGAGAAGGGCAGCTGGTGGGAAGGGTATTAAGCCGTTATGGGCTTTATTGTTCGTCTTGCGGCAAGCAAGAACAAGAGACGCTGGCTCAGGCTGCAGCGTTTCATGGCATCGAAGACGCCCTTTTGGATCGATTGAAACATGAGTTGAGCCTCGCCTTGAGAGAAGAGCCTTCCCGGTCATTAGCGCTTGCTAGCCGCCCAGTTGGTTCTTTGCCCGTTATCTAATCCGCTGATTTGCTCTGCTCGACAATCTTACTGCTGAGACGAAATAGAGCTAAAAGCAGTCGGTTGAAGAGTGGAATTCTTCTCAAGGCTCTGAGGACAGAAACTGCCACCCTCAGTGTTGTGTAGCGGAGGCTGCATACGATTCGATCCGATGCATCTGCTCGTGTATTGAGTCTGGGTTTCTGTTGGGACCAGAGGGTTGTTTTCATATGCATAAACTCTGGCAAGAGTCCTCGTTCTAGTTCGGGTTCTTTTTCTCGCATGAGCCGTTCGACTTCGTCGACAATTCTCAGTGAAGCTCCTGCCTCAGGGTTCACGAGGCGTTCTATTTGAGCCTGTTGTTTTTTCGGCCAATGACCTTGCTTGAGGTCGAGGAAGCTCACGAGTAGCCCCGTGCCCAAAAAAATTTGGTTGCCCCATTGTTCTGAAATGCCGGAATCACAGATAATGCCGACAGGAATCCCTGCGACCATTGCTTCAAGAGCGGCGGTTGAAGATATCGTTAAGAGGCACGAAGTCGCTTGCATCAACTCCTGGATATTTCTGTAGGAGATTTCAAAGTTTGTGGGGGGCGGAACCTCCAGTGCTGCGAGTAGGTCTTCGTAGTGATGAGCGGCTTGATGGATTGTCTTTTCACCCGGGCGCACGCGCGGTTTGAGCACGAAGTGTTGCTCTGGATATTGGCGAGCCAATTCAATCATATTTTTTACAATCCATTGGCGTTCCTCCTTCCGCTTCGGAAAAGTCGGTTGACCGGCGAAGAGAGTCATTTTTTTCTCTGGTGCTCGGTAGGCGAAGTGCATTCCGTCAAAGATTGGTAGACCAGTAGCGACAATCTTTCCCCCAGGATCCCCAACGTGAGAGGCAACGGTACGAAGTCGCTCCTCGTCGAATGGTCCTCCAGCGTAGATAAGATCGCAGGCTTGACGATGCATGTAGCAGTGGGCGACATCTCCGCCGAGGTGACCAATCAAGCCGGTAATGAGCAAGGGCCGTCGTTGGGGCTTTTCTGCCAGTTGAAGATAGAGCTCAGCACAAAAGTCACGGATCACTGGGCCAAGAGCCAAGATGTGAAGGACGTCATAGGTCGACCAGCGGTCGAGTAGGAAGAAATCGCGCAAGCTACCGAAGGCAAGGACTTCTTCGATGGCGAACTCTTCGAGTAACCTCCTCAGTTGCTCGTTTTCCGTGCCGATAATAAAGAAATGAACCCGATAGCCTCTCTCTCGAAACGCCTTGGCGAGAAAGCCAGACATTTTGAGGGATGAATCGTGGTTGCAGATGAAACAAATACTCTTCATTGGCGAAACTCAGCTGACTGTCGCGGGAGCTCGAGTTGAGCGCTTGAGGTTTTACCATAGATCTTCTTCTTGAAGGCACTGTGCTTTCGAAGACACAGTGCTTCTGAAGGCACAGTACACGGCGATAGCCACGCCCTGACGTCTGCTCAATGATTTGAGTTGGCTGTTTTTTCCGAAATAGGCGGAAATTGCGTCCTGAAGTTTTACTTTTGAGAGCTTGGCTCATTGTGAAAATTTGCATAATATGCTGCGTTGACATCCAGGGGGAACTACTCTTGGAAGTTCTATGTCCTGAACTTTCTGGCAACATCGTAGTTATAAGGATTTCTTAAGTGATCGGCTTCACCATTGACGGACGGTACAAGGTTCTCAAAGAGCTGGGCGCTGGTGGGATGGGTAAGGTCTATGAGGCTGAACATACCGCTACGGGTCGCCGGGTTGGGGTGAAGATACTATTGAATGCGAGCTTGAATGCGCGGAAAGATTTGCGCACAAGATTTGAGCGAGAGGCTCGGACCGCCGCAACGATTGACACGAAGCATATCTGCGAAATTATCGACTCAGGAGTCGATCCCAAAACGAATTATCCTTATCTGGTCATGGAGCTGATGCGTGGCGAAGACTGTATGCAGCTGATTCGCCGGGTTGGACCCGTTGCTCCGGACGTAGCGCTTCGTATTGTTGCTCAGACCTGCGTAGGATTGAAGAAAGCTCATCAAGCAGGAGTCGTTCATCGAGATATCAAACCCGCCAATATTTTCTTGGCTGAGCGAGACGAAGGTGAAGTCACCGTAAAGCTTTTGGACTTTGGTATCGCAAAGTTACTGATGGACGATACCTCTCCCGAGCAAATGCAGTTGACACAAACCGGAGTCGTGATGGGTTATCCTCTCTAAATGTCGCCGGAGCAGGCCCGTGGTCAAAAGAAGATAGATCATCGCGCTGATCTATGGTCCCTGGGTGTCGTTCTCTATCAATTATTATGCGGACGTACTCCCTATCAACATATTGAGGCTTTAGGAGAGCTGATCATCAGTATCTGTGGCAAACCTCCCGCTAAGATAGAAGTATTCGCGCCCTGGCTCACACCTCAAGTCGGTCGCGTTGTTCATGGTGCTCTCACGAAAGATCGCAATACCCGTTTTCAGACCGCCGACGATATGCTTCAGGCCATTCTGAAGGAGCTGCCTGAGGGGTACTCGCTTCAAAAGACAGATTTGGTCGGCGTGCCAGAGGCTGATCGTAGTCTAGTTCGAATTGCTCCGGATACCGAGCCGTCAGCAGAGGACCAGGAGCCACAAGGTGTCCTGACAGAAACCGATGCCCATGCGGTGACGGAATCCAGTATGTCTTCGTCGGCTGTACCCGCAAAGCCGCCCTTGTTCCCTGCTCGCTGGGCTAAGATTGCGGCGGTAGCTGGTGCGATTACCGCGGCAGGTTTATTAGGTGTCTACACTGTTCAGAATTCCTCGAGGGGAAGAACTGAAGACGGAGCGCAGCCTGACGTCGCATCAGGAAAAGGACTGGATGGCCCCGTGTCCGGGTCATCTCGGGATGCCTTGGTCTTCGATAAAGCTCACCCCTTCCGAATCATTGCCAATTCATTCAGCGGTTACAGTACCTTTCGCTCCGAAAGATTTCGCTCCATGTTTGAGCGTTCGGAGATGGTTCTGCGCTATACTGACGAAACAGACCATGAAGCCACTTTAGCGGCTTTGGGGAACGGCAGTGCTGAGATTATCGCCACCACTCTCGACAATCTATTAGCCTACTCAGCGGAGGGTAAAGTCGTCGCATTACTCGATACGACGGTGGGTGCTGATGCAATTGTGGTCAACAATAAGACTTTTCCCCAGTTGACGAGTTTGTCGGCTTTACAGCAACAAGTCGAAACTGAGAAGTTAGCAAAAAAGCAGCCAGTTTTGACTTATACGCCTGGCACGACCAGCGAGTTTTTAGCTCGTTTGTTGTCGGCGCGCCTCGATTCATTTGATATCGACGCCTTTCATATTTTAGAAGTCGAGGAACCCAAGGAGGCTTGGGAAAAGTTGATGGACCCTGCCGGGCAAATTGCCGCTGCGGTTCTCTGGGAGCCCTATGTGACGAAGGCGCGCGAAGCCGGCTATCCAGTGGTGCTTTCCAGTGGCGATGTGCCTGGCTCGATTCAAGATGTGCTGGTGGCGTCGTCGCGTGTGCTGGAGCAAGCCCCCGAAGCTCTACAGACTTTCATTTCAAACTACTATCGCCATATTGATCGGGTGACGGCCAATCCTCAGCAGATGTATCGCCAGGTGGCAGAAGATGGAAACCTGAGTCCAGCTGATGCGAAGTCAATTGTCACGGGCATTCGCTTTACCACGGCGCTGGCGGCGAAGAGAATCATTGCCAGTGGTGAGCTGGAAGGTCGTTTAAACGCGATAGCCTCTGTCTTGGTAATCGATGGACAGCTCGACCAGCCCCCTCAAAATGTGGAGGAGCTATTTGATGCGCGATTCATTGACGTGGCAGCAGAAAATACCTTGAAGCTGATCGCTGGCTTAAGAGCTGATAACCCCCGAGCTGCCGAGCGCTTGGAGCAAGGTGGCCGCCAGGATGTGACTCCAACGGCCGTTGAGGTTTCCGATTTGATGAAGGCTGAGGTTATTGGAGACTTGGGTCTGTTCAATGTTGGGCGAGAAGAGATTGGTTCACAGATCAGCAACGCGGAACTTGAAGCTATTGCGCCGAAGTTGGCCGACTTTAGTCACCGTACGACGGTGGTGACTCTCGAGGAAGGGCCAGGAACAAGCGATGAGAGGGAGCTGCTTCGCCAAAAATTAGAGAGCGAGTTGAGGAGACGCGGCTTGCTGCATCAAGTCGCTATCTGGGGACCCAATCGTGCTCCCAGTCTGCATGTGCGCTTGAGACGACGGCCTGAGGATTGATTTTTGGGGGCAGAGGGGGAAGCCGTTCAATAGCTGAGACATTAAGGAGGTGTTGATTGTTTGGATCGGTTGAAGAGTTCAGTCCTTTTCTTTTACTCGACAATCCAGGAACGTTTCGCTAACGACTAGCTTGTTATGATCGGGGGGTATTTTATTCAGTCTTACGGAAATTTTAGCCAATGGATTGGACTTGCTGCATGCCTTATCTTTCCCCTGGCCTGCATCGAGCAACAAGAGCCGACAGAGAGCCCAAGCGCCCGAAACGTCTTTGAGGCAAGCGAGGAGAGCATGGTGAACCCCTCCCCCGGGGGAGCCTCGGCCTTCGGAGAGGAAGCGGAGGCTCGGTCCTCTCGAGGTTGTTTGATTCGCCCGCCGTCAGGAGAGAAATTCTATTCTCATGAAGAGACAGAGGTTCCGTATATTATCCAGATTCCGAACTCTTATGATGGGTCAGTCGAGTATCCGGTCATTTTCGCATTTCATGGTCATACGCGTACCCATATTCATTGCCGCGACACCGATTGCATGGGGCTTGACGATGCCGCAAGGGGCGAGGCCGTTCTCGTTTACATGAAGTCGATTGGTCGAGGTTGGGTTGCCGATGAAGCCGGTTTTTCGGAAGATTCTTTAGGACGAAATTTGGCGTTTTTCGACTTTGTTCTCGACGAACTCCGTGCCGACTATTGTATTGACGAGGAACAGATTTTCGTCACCGGAACGAGCAGCGGTGGTTATTTTTCCAACTACCTTGGCTGCGTGAGAGGCAACGTTTTGCAAGGAATCGCGCCGGTTGGAGGAGCCATTCCTTTTACTGATGAATCTACCTGTGAGTCTTCTGTTGCAGCCATGATCATTCATGGCGTCGACGACCCTCATGTCACCTTCGCAGCTGGGCAAGAGAGTCGCGACTTTTTGCGTAGCGCCGCAAGCTGTTCGCCGACAGAGTCAGAATTAGAGGCGCTGCATGCTCGCATTCGCACGGCCCGAGATGCACGCCGAGAAACCCAGGAGTGCATGACCTTTCAAGACTGCACAGAGAGCATTACCTGGTGTGAACACTCAGTGGGCGGCTACGATGGCTCCACCCATGGCTGGCCTCCTTTTGCAGGTGAAGCGATTTGGAGTTTTTTCAAAAGCTCACCGACGCGGCCTTAGGCACTGATCGGGGGTGCTCGGGCGGAGCACGGGGAGGAGATGTTCGTCCGAATTTCCTGAACGCGCTATGAGATAGGCTATTCTGCATTCAGTTTTGGTTTTGGCCATCTTTGCGGGACGATAACGCATGTCCTGGGAGCTTTATTACTGGCGAGTCCCATTTCGCTCAGCCGCCATTCGACTCTTATTCGTTCAGGCTGGTGAGGAGCTTAGCCTGGCCGATAGCTCGGATGTTTCTGCGCTGAAGAACCTTTCGATTCACCAGCAACCTGTCCCCGCCATGGCTCCTCCGATTCTGTTGAGCGAGAAGGAAGGGGTCGCCCTCAGTCAGATGCCAGCGATTTGTCTTTTCATTAGTCAGCGCTTTGACCTGATCGATAATACACCTCTTGCCTGCTCTCAGCTCGTCAAAGTGCTGGGCGATATGAATGATATTCTCTGCGAGATCACGCGGAATAATGGCCATCAACTTTGGGAAAGAGCAGCGTGGGAGGAGTTTCTCGACGCGCGGTTGCCACGTTGGGCAGACATAACGATGCGCAACGCTGAGCTTTACAGTCAGGCGAGATCTTCCAGCCAGCTCAATGCGATCGATCTGGTGCAGTGGGCGATTTGGGGGACGTTTCGACAAGCCTTTCCAGAGCTTGAGCCATGGTTTCAGCAGCGGGCATCTGGTCTTGATGAGTACTTGACGCAGATGGCACAATACCCTCGATTAGAGACATTTTTTGAGGAGCAAAAATTGCTCTATGACGGACGCTACTGCGGAGGGAAGATTGAAAACTCGATTCGTGAGATGCTTCAGTCCTCTGCCTAGTCGCGCAGATAAATGCTGGAAGGACCGACTTCTTCAGCCCTTCGGCAGCAGGGGAAAATTCTCGAAAGTCCGGCGCTGAAATGAACTGAAGGCCATTGCTCGAGGGAGCAATGGCCTGTCTGATAGCCACTATTTCTCGCAGCAGGGCCTTGGGTGGGCCGAGAGGAAAATTACTTATTCGGTTGTGGAGTGATGCGTAAGTAAGGCTTGATAGCCTGAAAACCTTTGGGGAATTTCTTCGAAGCCTCCTCATCGCTGAGAGCGGGTACAACGATGACATCATCACCATCATTCCAATCAACAGGGGTGGCGACTTGGTGATCTGCTGTCAGTTGGAGAGAGTCAATCACCCGCAGAATTTCATCGAAATTTCTTCCCGTACTCGCTGGATAAGTTAGCGTTAGCTTTACTTTTTTATCGGGACCTATCACAAATACAGAACGCACCGTCAGCGTGTTCAGGGCGTTTGGGTGAATCATATCGTAGAGATTGGCTACGGTCCGCTCGGGATCACCAACTAACGGAAAATTAAGAGCTGTGCCCTGAGTCTCTTCAATATCACTTGCCCATTTCTCATGGTCCTCAACAGGATCGACACTCAGACCAACGACCTTAACATTGCGTCTATCGAATTCGCTCTTGAGTGCTGCGACTCTTCCGAGTTCGGTTGTGCACACTGGAGTAAAGTCTTTGGGGTGGGAGAATAAAATCCCCCAGCTATCACCGAGGTAGTCGTGAAACTGAATCTCACCTGAGGTGCTTTTTGCTGTGAAATCGGGCGCGGTATCACCTAGTTGAATTGCCATCTTTTTTCCTTGATGTTTGAAATGAAAATGGAGGCAGGGCCCTTTGAGCCTGCCTGATTGAATTTTGCGCTCAGCCTAGCTCTCTTCGTCATCGGAGGATAGCTGTTGCGGGT
>JAKVCH010000140.1 GCA_022447485.1 Polyangiaceae bacterium
GGCCCGTTTGGTTGTGATTCTGGCGGAAGTTAGCCTCTGGGGCGCGGTACAGATGCTGCTCGTTTTCTTGCGCAGCCTGGCCCGTCGGGATGGTTCAGCCAGCGCTCGTCCATTGTCTCAGAATTGGAGGCGAAGACTTGGTGAGAAAAAGTCTTTATTGATTGGTTCTTTTGCGGCGGCGGCGGGCTCTATCTGGCTCTTGCATCGCGGTGCTTTACCGGTGATTCCTCCGGGGGATTCTTTGAAAGAAGTGCCCCTGTATGTCGCGCCGCTCTACGCGCTTCTCTTTGTGATCGTTTCCACCTGTCGTGCCTATCGAGTGACGTTTCTACTTCGCTCCCTGGGCAGATACTCGCTCCGAGAAGTGCTCTCGGTCAGTTATGTCTTCTTTGCGGCTCTTTTGATTCTACCAGTTCGCCTGGGCGAGTTGGTCCGTCCTGCTCTTTTTGCTCGCCGAGAAGTTGAGGCCAATGAAGAGAAGAGGGAAGGGGTCTCCGGTTGGCAAATTGCGGGAGTCGTCGCGGCGGAAAGACTTGTCGACGGCCTATGTGCCAGCTGCATTCTTTTGATTGCTTTGCTTTCTCCTCGTATTTTACCAGCTGAAGAGATGGTGGAGCTCGCTCCCTTGGTGCGACCTCTGGCATTTTCTGCCTTAGCCGTCTTCTCTGCGGGTTTTTTACTGACGAGCCTCTTCTACTTGGCTCGTGAGAGAGCGCAGCTTTGGACGCGCAAAGCCCTGGGCATCTTTTCGCCTCGCCTTGCGGAGTTTGTCGCCCGAACGCTTTTATCTATTGCCGAAGGGCTGCAATTTCTTTCCAAGCCGCGTGATGCCCTGCCCTTCTTCGCCTGGACTTTTGCCTATTGGTTCTTAAACGCTGGGACGATTGCCATTCTTTTGGAGCTATGCGGCATCCCGGGGGCAGGGTTGGTGCAGGCTGCTGCGGTGCTCGGTGTACTCTCTTTGGGACTGATGGTGCCTAGCGCCCCCGGTTTTTTCGGCACTTTTCAAATGTCGGTCTACGGTGGGCTTGCGCTTTTCTTACACCCAGAAGTCATCGAGACTCAAGGCGCTGTCTTCGTCTTTCTCTTTTACCTTGTGCAGGTGCTGACCCTACTTTTCCTGGGCGGTGTAGGCAGTCTCTTTTTACGGACTCCTCAAGCTCGGTCTTGAACTTTACTGTCGACAACTTTGCTCCGAACGTAATAAGGAGGTTTGTTTTGCGACTCATGATAAGTTCGTGAGAGCACGTCGGCGACAAGGCCCAAGGAGAGCAACTGCACTCCGACGACAATTAGAAGGATGCCCAAGAGCAGTAGGGGGCGACTACCGATTTCTTCTTGAAAGAGGAGTTTCTCTAAGGCTAGCCAGAAACAGAGTAAGAAGCCGACCGCACCGGTGAGAAATCCGGTGAGTCCAAAGACCTGCATCGGCCGCACGAGATAACTCTGCATAAAGCGCACGGTGATCAGGTCGAGGATGACTCGAATCGTGCGTCCAATTCCATATTTCGTCGTACCAAACTGTCGCGCCCGGTGATTGACTGGAATTTCGATGATACGCACGCCGACCCAATTGGCCACCGCAGGTATGAAGCGATGCATTTCGCCATAGAGACGCAGTTCTTTGGCGAGTTCGTTCGTCATTGCCTTGAGAGTACAGCCGTAGTCATGCAGCTTTACTTTGGTGGTGGTGCTAATGATACGATTGGCAATCATTGATGGTAGGCGACGGTTCAAGAACGCGTCTTTGCGGTCTTTGCGCCAACCTGCGACGAGATCATAGCCTTCGTCTAATTTAGCCAAGAGCAACGGTATATCTTTGGGGTCATTTTGGAGGTCCGCATCCATGAGGACGACTTGACGACCCCGGGCGGTATCGAGACCTGCCTGCAGGGCCGCCGTCTGTCCAAAGTTACGGCGAAATTGCACGACCAAGAGGTGGGGATCGCGAAGAGCCGCTTCTTTGAGTAAGTCGTAGCTGCGGTCGGTGCTGCCATCATCAATCAGAATTAATTCGAAGTTGAGTCCGCTCGGGTCGAGGGCTTGATGCATTTCAGCAATCAAATGAGGAATGCTCTCTTCTTCATTGTAGATGGGCGCGATGACAGAAAGGTCAATCTCCCGCTTGCCCGCGATTGTCTGCGGTTGACCGCGTTGTGCTTGCGCCATACTGGAGGCCGTCACTGATTCCTGGGAAAAACCCTGAGTAGGCGTTGTTGCCGAAGTCATGATGAGAAAGGAATATCATGCTTCGGCCCGTAGAGTCATTCTTTTGCAGTCGCGGCAGGCGGTTCTGCGGGTTGAGTTGTCGATGTTGATGAGGAATCGTTCGACTTTTCGCTGGCGGTGGTTTTGGGTGAGCTCCGTTTTTTGGAGCGTTTACCGGTCTTTTTGGCGCCATTCAACTTCCATTCTTCGATGAGCTGCTGATTCTCACTCGGATCGTGGCCCCGCTGGAGAACGGCAAATTCACCATAACGGGCGGCCACGCCGTATTCTTTGGATTGAAGAGCATCCTTGACAGCGAGAGCCGTGCGGTCGAGGCGAAGTCCTTTTTTCCGGGCCACGATGAAATCGACATCATGATGTCCCCGGCGCAGAGTGTAGAATTTCACCCGCGACGATAGGTGGGCGCCGACTTTTTCAGTGGAGGCGACAGATGCTGAAGAGGGAATCAGTTCCAATATTTTGTGGACGTTCGCGATATTTGTTTTGTCCCGCTCTCGCAGGTGAAATCTAATTTTATGATAGCCGGCTTCGAGTTGTCGGTCTTTCATCGGGAATGCGCCGTAATTCCAGGTTAGAGCGAGAGAGGTGCAAGCCATGGCCAGGGTAGCTGCCGTCATTCGCGCCCTGCCGTTTTCATTGCGAATTGCTTGTAGGGCGATTGCTGCAGCGCAGAATAGGTAAGGCGACCAATGCATCACGTACTGGAAAGAGAACATTTGAGGCGGGTCGTAATTCGTGACTAATAGAGTCAAGATCGCTCCGGGAACAAGAGCACCCCAGAGGTACCAACGCCGAACTGGTAAAAAGAGCAGAGGCAGTAAGAGGTGCATGCCGTACCAAAACTTCTTCTCAGTGAAGATATGCTGCAAGATAAAGGAGGGATTGGAGAGGAGGGTTTTCAGGACGCTACGAAACCCTTTCTCCGGGGCTGACCAAATATCTTGATACATATTGGGAAACCACCAGGAGCCGACGTCTTCCATGACCTTAAAGCGAATCAGTATGAACCAGGCCGTCGCGACGATGGTCATCAAGAAGCCAGCGCGGGGTCTTTCCCCCGAGAGAAGAAAAAGTACCCCGATGACCGCCAAGGGAATGGGCATATCCTCTCTCATGATCAGCGCCCAAAGAAAGAAGAACGCTCCCCACTTGAAGTGTCGAGAGTCGATCGCCCAGATGGTCATTAAAACCAGGCAAGCCGCCGTGGGGACGACTTTCATCTCGTAAAAGTTCGCTCCATGCATGGGATAGTAGGAGAGATAAGCCAGGGCGAGGAGTGCTGCCGCCCAGGGTGCAATGCGTCGACGGGCAAAGAGAAAAAGGGGAATCGCTCCGAGGCCTAATGAGAAAGATTGTATCACCAGCAGGGTCTCTGCTCGTGGCGCCCAGTAGTAGATAGGGAGTAAAGTATAGAGACCAATTTTGACATGGTTGGCGATATACTTCTGCGGATCTTCGGGGAAGATGACCGAACTTTGGTTAAACTTTCCCTCGAGTCCCCCGTAAATCAGGTTATTGTTAATCCCTAGGTCGAAGGTGGCTGTGCCCAACATATTATGCCACCGAACCGTATGGTAGGACATGAAGAGTCCGTAGCCGAGCGCGGCAAGGACGACGAGGTAGAGCCAACCGTTCTTCTTACCCCACTTGTAGACGGAATTCTGGAGTACTTGGGGAGGTACCAGCGTCGGCCATTTTCTGACCTCTTGAGGTAAATGGGTGAGCGCCTGAGTGACCAAGCGTTCGCAGATCAGACCAAAAAATAGGACGATAGGCAGAAGGGTCTCATGCTTTCCTATCCAAACATGACTTGCGCCAAATATTGGTATGGCGGGTAAGAGCAAAAGAGGAGAGAAGAACCAGGCCCACTTTTCCAAGGTATGACAGAAATTTACGTCTTTTCTTTTGAAGAGTAAGAGGCCCGCGCCTGTCGTGGCGGCGAGCAATCCGCAGATGAGGAGCTGGAGGAGAAAAATATTCCGGTCCTCAATTGGCAGAGTATTCCTTTTCAGAAAGGGACCGATCCACGAGTTACCCCGTGACAGGCGGAACCAACTGCAGAGCGAGATGCCCAGGAGAGTGAGCAAGCTCAGGCTTCGCGCGATAGCAGCCCATTCGAGCCCTCCCAAGCGAGGTTTCTCTTTCTTGGTTGTACCGGAGCCGGTGGGCGGAGCGCTTTCCTTGACCTCGACTTTGTCTCCCGAAGTCGGTGGGGCGTCGCTGCTGGCCTCTGCGGAGGGGGTAGAATCACTCATCGCCAAGCCTGTACCATGCGCGTTCCCGCGATTGGAGGTCTGAGAACTCTTGAGGTCGAGTTTTCTCGCGCATTCGGCCAGCTGAGGCTAGGCTGCTGCCCATGACTGGCCAGAAAGTATCTTCGAAGAGCTCTGAGACCGCGGGCGCCCCCTCAGATACCCTTCGCTTGGGGCTCGTACAAAGTCGCTATTTTGGCAGCGTTAGTGAGACAATTGAGGCTGCAAGGCGGGGAGTGCTGGAGGCGGTTCGCCGGGGCGCTGAACTGATTTGTCTTCAGGAGCTCTATTCCGGGCCCTATTTTTGCCAGAGCGAAGATCCCGATGCCTTTACCTATGCCGAAAGTTGCCAGGGGCAGAGTGTGGCGGCAATGCGAGCCCTCGCTCAAGAATATCATGTCTCGATCAACATTCCGTTTTTTGAATCGCGCGCGCCAGGGCTATTCCACAACTCATCGGTGATCGCTTTACCTAATGGGAAGCTCGTCGGTCATTATCGAAAGATGCATATCCCGGACGACCCGCAGTTCATGGAGAAGTATTACTTCACCCCCGGCGACCGTGGTTTCGTTGCGGTGTCGACCCCCGGCGTCAAGGTCGGCCCTCTGATCTGCTGGGATCAGTGGTACCCAGAGGCGGCACGTTTAACGGCGATGAAGGGTGCACAGGTTCTCCTTTATCCTACGGCGATTGGCTGGCTCGCAGGAGAAAAAGAGGCAGAAGGAGAGGCTCAATTGCAAGCATGGCAAACGATGCAACGCAGTCATGCCATTGCAAATGGCGTGTTTGTCGCAGCGGTGAATCGCGTGGGGCTGGAGCCGCATCCACGGGATGGTCGGGATGCGGGTATCGAGTTTTGGGGTCATTCCTTTGTTGTCGATCCCACGGGGCGTATGATTGCTGAAGCCGGCGAGGACGAAGAGGTTCTTGTTGTCGATTGTGATTTATCTCTGATTGGGTAGACGCGTAAGTGGTGGCCATTTTTCCGAGATCGTCGCATCGATGCTTTCCAGGATCTCAGTCAGCGGTGGCTGGACGAGGAGCGGGAATGATGGCGCAAGACCCTTATTTCCCGGAGGGAAATGAATTTCAAGCTTTGCTCGAACAGCCAGGAACATGGCAGAGTCCGCCAGGGCTCCAGGGTTATTCTATGCCACCAGAGTGGGCCCCACACCGGGCTACCTGGTTGTCGTTTCCCCATCATAAGACCGATTTTACCGGCAAGCTGGCGGCGATGCCGTGGATGTTTGCTGAAATGGCGCGCTTGATTTCTCAAGAAGAAGACGTCGAGGTTCTTTGTCGAGATGAGCGTGAGCAGGAGAGAGCAGCGCAGGTTTTTCAAAAGGCCGGAGTTGTCTCTGAGCGCGTGCGCTATCACTTGATTCCAACGAATCGCTCCTGGAATCGCGATACAATGCCGATTTGGGTTACGACTCAGGAGCAGGACGAGAAGAAAAGCGTGGCTGTTAAGTTTCGCTTTGATGGTTGGGCGCGGTATCGAGACCATTTATTGGACGATGCTGCGGGGATTGCCGTGGCGAAGAACTTTGCTTCGCAACGAGCATTTCCCCTGCGGCATCAAAACCAGCGTATGGTGCTCGAGGGTGGCTCAATTGATGTGGATGAATTTGGCACCTTGATGACCACAGAATCTTGCCTGCTCAGTTCAAAGTTAGCTCGCTTTCAGGGCTCTGCCCCCCAAGCGGTTGAGGAGCATCTCAAGGCGACTCTCGGTGTTCGTCATATTGTCTGGGTTCCAGATGGTATTGTCGGTGATGACACGAGTGGGCATATTGACGATTTCGCGCGTTTTGCACCCCAGGGGCGCCTGCTGATTTGCCAAGAATCACGGCGAGAAGATGAGAATTATCTGCCGCTGAAAGCTGCCCACCAAGCCTTATCGAACGCAGTTTCGGCCCGGGGCGAGAAGTTTGAATTAGTGGAGCTGCCGATGCCGGAAGCCGTCTACTTTGATGGCCTGCGTCTGCCTGCAAGCTACGCGAACTTTTATATCTGCAACTATGGTGTGCTCGTGCCGGTGTTCAATGATCCAATGGACCGAGAAGCATTGAGTATCATTGCCGACTGCTTTCCTCAGCGGCGGGTTGTCGGCGTGTACGCTCGTGACTTAGTTCTTGGGCTAGGCACATTGCATTGTTCGACAATGCAAGAGCCGGCTGTCTAGACATTCTGGCTGGAAGGCGTCCATCTTGCCGCAAGTCGACCGAAGAAATTCGACGCGAGAAGGCAGTGAGGCTTGACGCGATTTGAGGGTTTGCTCAGCAGTCACTGTGGGCTTTGAGAGAGGGCAGGAGCCTGGGAAAAGACGACCCGGCAGCGCATCCCGGTCAATTGGCTGACAGCAAGGAAAGATACAGCCAGTAGAGTGTCGCAGCAATCACGCCGAGAGTGCCCAGGAGCAAAGCGCTGCCTAAGATGATGATGGCACGCC
Source organism: Polyangiaceae bacterium (assembly GCA_022447485.1). Taxonomy (GTDB): domain Bacteria; phylum Myxococcota_A; class Polyangia; order Polyangiales; family Polyangiaceae; genus NIC37A-2. The sequence goes on from JAKVCH010000140.1 coordinate 6,934, forward strand.
GGGAGCCACGCTTACGATCCTCGATCGAGGCGGCGAGCCGAAGGTTCAAGTGTGCGTCAGTTGCTTGTCGCGGTACCCGCGCCGCCAGGCGAAGAAGTCCGAAGCCTCTTCGAAGGCCTCGATAACGAATACTCAAGACAAGGCCGATCGGTGAAGTCAGGAGATCCCAACCACAGGTGTAGCAGCCATAGGCAAGGGCCGTTGTATAGTGTCGACGAGAAGCCGGCTGGAGTGCGCCCTCGAGGAGTAAGGCCCAAACTAAGTGCATGGCGAAGAGACCAATAAAGACCGTGCACGTGATACTCAGGAGGACCGCATAGAGTCCTGATTGTTCTTTGAGCAGCTGATAGAATGGGGGGTGAATGACTTCGAGGAGAAAGACGCCCAGCGCTGCTGAACTAAAAACACCGAGGAATTCACAAAAACAGGCGAAACTCAGGGCCCGCACAAGATGATAAGGCTGTTGATGACCAAAGGCCTCCTCGGGCTCCGCAGCCGTCATTTCAGCGGTTTCAAAGAAGGCTCGCAGGCTCTTGAGGCCACTTTCTTCCCAGGGCAGC
>JAKVCH010000141.1 GCA_022447485.1 Polyangiaceae bacterium
CGTCACTTCTAGGCCAACTGGGCCATCTCAACCTATCTATCCATAGACCTCGGACCGGCAGATCTGATAGATTGGGCTCATGAAAATTCGTACGACCACCATTCAGCGCTTGCGCGATGCCCTGCTAAAAAGTGGTCGCCGGCAAAGTATCGTCAGCTCATCAGCCTATCGAACCCTCGCCCGCGAAGGTTTGCTTTCAGAAACAGAAAAAAATGCGATCACCAAAGTCGCATCGATTGCCGAAGTCATGTTCTTGATGATGGCTGCTGACGAAATGATCGTGATCGAAGAAATGGATGCGTTTCGAGGAGCGATTCGTGGCTTGAGCGGCGACGTGATCAGTGACGATCTCATGCAGGTATTGATCGAAGACTTCGCCCTACGGCTCAAAGAAGAGGGCAGAACGGCGCGCCTACGAGCTGTGGCCGAGGCCATTCAAGATGAGCACGAAGTGGAGAGCGCGTTCACCCTCGCGGCAGCTGTTGCCTTGGCCGACGATCAAGTCGAAGCGAGCGAACAAACCTTGCTGGAAGAACTAGCCCAATGGTTTGGTTTGAGTCCTGAGCAATCCCAAGGGCTGCTCTCCCAACTCTCTTCGGAACAGTAGTGATTACTGAACTGGCGCTGGCTTCGTAGCTGGAGTTGTACTCGACTGGGGAGTTACAGCAGCTGGGGCAGGCTTTGGCTGAGACACCTCGGCGGCTGGCGGCTCGCCTGCCTGAACCGGAGGCGCACTTGCAGAAGTAGCAGCTGGCGGCCCGCTTGCAGCTGGACCAGCACTCGGCGGCGTCGAACCACAATCACACCGACCAAATCCACTCCCATCACTCAGACAGCTTTGTCCACCTTGGCAACCACCCACACCAATGCAGCCCTGACTTGCCCCTGGCACACAGACCCTTTCTGCAGGAGCCAGTTCACTGACCTGAGGCGCATCGGGATCGACCCGAGTGGTATCGCCAACACCAGCAGCGCAAGCGCGTTTTGCTAAGTCAACGTCGCCGCACATAATCGTCAATGTGCCGTGAAAGACGACCGACTGATAGGATGATGTCGGGCCGCCTAAAACATCTTTTGAATGCGCCCCATCCACAATCGTATAACCATCATCTTCGCAGAGCCGATTCGCCCGCGAAATACAGTCCTTCATCCCCTTATCGCAGGTGATGAAATAGGTGCTATCTCCACGCTTAACAATTTTGACAGATGAACAGGCCGCTAGGCTGATGCCTCCACAGCAAAACAGAAGTCGACAGAAAAGACTCAAATACCTTGCTGGCTTCTTCTTAGACATGAGGCGACCCTAGAACGACTCAGGATTCTTAGCGAGATGCTGGCCCTTCGGATTCATTGCGGATCGAAAGCAAATGCTCTCCACGGCGCCCCCAGTAGAGCCAGTCATCTTAAAAATTCCGCTTTAACTAAAATGTGCCAGCTCGAAGTCTGGCACTTCTGACAGACCGATCAGACTTGCCACAAGCCACCGTGTCATTCTTTCAGACCCCAAACGCGGACAGCCCGCACCATCAACAATCTGCCCATCGTCAGCAATTTTGGCACATATCCTGCTAGGTGTTCGCTATGGACACTTTTTCCGCTCCGCGACTCGGCTCCGTTTTCATCTTAGCTTTGGGTCTGAGTCTTTCTGCTTGCTCGGTAGAATTGGGGGCGCAGAGGGCAGCCTCTGAACCAAACCCCTCAGGCGACAACACTGTCAACAAACAGCCCGATGGAAGCAATACGCCCAATGGGCCAGCCAGCGGAGGAAGCGGGAATCCAAATCAGCCCAATCAACAGGCGGGCTCGTGGAAAGAACTCCATGCCTGTGCAAGTAGTGACCCCCAAGATCCAATCGACATCAACAGAGTTGAACTCTTCGGTGATGAGCTGATTGTGGTCGGAGCTCATGCTGGTGGCTGTGAAATGCATGCATACGGACTCTGCTTCGAGCCAAACGCCCTGACCGCAGAGCCCGTTGAACTGGAACTGAAACTACTTCATGAGAGCAATGGCGATAGCTGCGAAGCCTACTTGTCGACCGATGAACTTCGTTTCGATCTTTCAATGCTCAAAGAAAAATATGGCTCTGCCCCCGACTCTCTACTGATCTCTCTCGGCGAGCAGACTCTCTCCTACCCAGGGGAGAAAGACGACGATCAATCCTTACTTTCCTGGGAGGAAATCGACGCCAAAATTGCTCAGGCGAACTATTGTGAGAGTGTGGACGATTGCCAAGGTATTTCTACCCGTCCTTGCGAGACAGCTTATGTGAATGGTAGCTCAGCCGAGCTCATGAGTTTGAACCAGGCTATCTCGGAACGCCTGAAAGCCGATGGGGACGAATTCAGTGCCTGCCCAGCTATCTGTGCCTGTGGACTCTTAACCTGTGAGCAGAACCGCTGCACCACTGCAACCAGCGACTGCTCATCTTTTCCAACCGGAGCTGCCGTGATTTGTCTATGAAGCGATGAGCGCACCCGGAAAAAAAGAGGCCCGCTGGGGCCTCTTTTTCATCTTACTGTCAACCTCTTCTTGAATCGACCTACGCGAGTCGGCTGACTCGCTGACTCACGTCGTCGATCAGCGCTTTTAATAAGCTTTCAGCATATTTCGCTGGTTCGATCGTCGTATCGACAACAAGGGGCATCAAATCCATTCCGTAGATCAGACCTTCGGTCTTATCTACGCCATGGCTTTCGCTAAATGTGGCATGGGCCTTTCGTCGACCTAAGGCCGCTAGGTCGTAACGCTTGCCACCAGCAATCTGAGAATCAAAGACTCCCAATAGAGCGGCCTGAACATTTTCATGGCCGGTCACATCCATGACGACCTTCAAGTGATCGGGTAACCAATCGAGATCGCGCCAAACCTCACAGCCAATGACTTGCTTGGGTCTCTCCTCGGGAGTCAAACGCCTTAAGGCCTCAATCACCCGCAAGACTACGCCGATATGGGTGTCGTGCTTGTCGCACAGGTTATGGGTGTAGACGACCTCGGGACGAGTCTTCTTGAGAATCGCAACAATATCCTCCACGACTTTTGTTTCTTGAGGATCTTTCACCATGCCGCTCGGATGATCGAGCATGATCTGGGCCGCGTATTCACCGACAAACGCAGCTTTCTTCTGCTCGACGCGACGAATATCTTGCATCTCTTCGTCGGTGAAATCAGCATAATCAAAGTCACGCGCACTACCCGCGCCGTTGCTCACAACAACGCCAGTAAAGCCCCGTCCCGGCTGATGAAAGCATTGCATAATACCATGCACTGCGAGGATCTCGAGGTCATCTTGATGAGCGCAGAGACCAAGATGAGTGGTGTTCTCCAATGCCTGCTCGGCAGGCAGGTCATTCCACACATAGACTTCACTTTTGGGCTGGAAAAATTTCATTGATTCACTCTCTATCCGTGGGCCAGAAACGTCCCACATAGAATTTGCTCAAGTCTGCCCCTCGCTTCAACCAATCTTCGGCAAACTTGCCGCTGCGATTGATTGCCCCACTCGACGACTCGCCTCATCTGGCAAGTTCAATTGAATCTGCGCCGCTAATTCCGGCGACTCTTTGGCTAGGACTTCTTTAGCTTTTTCAATCATGATTGAGCCGCCTTCTCCCGAAGTCACTCGCCCCAAGAGCAGCACATGCTTGATTTCGTAAAACTCAGCGTAATGAAGTAAGCCATAGCCAAGGTAGACGCCGATGCTCTCAAAGATCTTTCTTGGACGGTCGTCGCCACCAGCAAAGATGTCCTGCACCTTTTTCAGCTTCGCACCAGGAGAGTCCTCACTACTCAAATCGATATCGATCCGAGGTGCTAGACGAATCACCGCGTCTTGAGAAAAGTACTGGCAACCAACCCCAGTATCCCCAGACCAATCGGCATCACAGCCACCTTCAGGCGAGTAATCCACCGGGGCAAATGCAAGCTCATTCAGCCATCCAGTGATCAAGCCGTCTTCGTTGACATAGCCGACGGCTTCGCTCGTCCCCATCGCAATGCCTAAAACAGGCTTATCGTTCAGGTTCATCGCACCAGCCAAAGCCGTTACGTCACCGTCGTTGCTCACCGATACGGGAATATCGCCAAAGAGGCGTTTTGGTACGTCCAAGTAGACATTCTTAATCTTCTGATTGAACTGATCTTCAGGAATTTTGCGGAAGAGGGATGCCACCATTGTGCGATCTTGCACATAAATTCCAGCGGAGCTTACGCCAACCGCATCGACCCGAGGCAGATGCTCTGCAGCAAGTTTCATCGAATGCTCAATGCCCTCAATATGATAGTCGGCATCGCTGTTGATTTTCGGGTGCCACACGACCTCTGTGGAAAAGACCTCTTTGCCATCAATCACAGCAGCGACTTTGCGATCGCTTCCACCGGCATCGAAACCAATACGGCAACCATCTAGGTGCCCGCCCACTGGAGCTGGGTCCTCAAATTCTGCAGGCACCTCAGCTGCACTCACAGATCGAACTTCAAATGCCTCTACCTCGTAGACTTTGGCCATAAAGTCAGCATCAAAAGCGCGCTCACCCTCTGCGGAATAAACTTTCGCGAGGTGGTCAGCTAAATTGCTTGGGCCAGAAAGATAGACGCGAAAACCGCCCTTTTGCCAAAGCAGCATCTTCACAATGCGCTCAATGTAAGAGAGGTTATCGTTCGCTTGGGGGTGCCCTTCAGGCAAGACCGCAGTCTCGAAGCGAGCGATGCCTCCTTTTCGCTCCACAGCGATAGAAACAGGTACACCAGCCCCGGAAGCTTGCACGGCAGCGCGATAGGCTCGGTTACCGAGCACTGCCGGACGGAACTCCGGCGCAAGAGGGGCCTCGATTGCGGGTTTTTGCAGTAGAAGAGAGTCAGCCATTGGTGGCGCCCAAGATAGTCAGAGATTTCCGGGAGTCATGGTCAAAAAATACCAATCGACACTTAGATTCGGCGCTTCCATCCAGCTTTCCACAGAAAGTGCCTCAAAGTACCTAGATCCGTAGGGATCCACGAAGGTCGTTTTTTTTCATTTTTTTACGCTCAGAGCCAAAAAATCATTTCTCCCGCCAACAATCTGCCTGAGAAGCCTATTTCTCTGCGGCAGATTACTCAAGAAGCAGCTCCCTGACGCCGTTACCTTAAGTGTGGGCAAAAAATTCAACTCGGAAGAAAATGGTGCCCGAGAAAGGCACCCAAGAGCGAATGCCTTCGGCTCAAGACCCGCGCAGAACCGAAGCCCGCAGGAGGAGTCCGAGACAGCATCCAGCCCAATAATGAGGAACCGGCTACTTCTTCTACTGACTCAACTCACAAGCCACCAGCGCCTCAAACGCCTCCTCCCCATCAGCCTCTTCTTGTGCGCCATCATCCTTGGAGCTCAAGCCGCATCCCTGATGCATCACGCCAGTCTCGATATACAAGGCGCGAGCACTTATGTCGTCACGAAAACAAAGGTCCATCAACGCTGGCATCGAACAGAAGTCGAAGTGTTGATTGACGACTCTGTCCAAGGCCTGGGACTGCCAATCAGCGACGTCACCGCCCAAGCCTACGCTACCTGGAATAATAGCGGTGCCGAATTGCCGACAATTTACCTGGGACAAACCTCCGGCAACCAGCCAAGCCTCCAGGCCGATGGCAAAAACGTCCTGATGTTCGCCCCAATTACTTTTCAAGGGCACGAGTCTGACGTCGCCATTACGGTCAGCTTTTCCAATCCTCACACGGGAGAGATGACGGAAGCGGATATTATCATCAATAGCCTCCACTCTTTTGCAACTCTTGACTCAGCTATTGATCCTAACAAAGAGCAAAGCTCTTGCTCTGGAACGATCGACCCAAGCTCCTGTGACGGTCACTATGATCTAGAAAACGTAATCACCCACGAAATCGGTCACTTTCACGGCTTAGGTGAAGACTACGACGATAATCAGGCTTCCATGTTTAGCTGTACGAGCGCCTGCGAAAGCCACAAACGCTCGCTGAACGATTCTGATATTTCTGCGATCAACCAGCTCTATTCTGGCATGCAGCTCGAAGCACACAATACAGGAGAATGCGCCTGGATTCCCGAGCGGGGCCCCCAAACCCCCGGGAAAGCAGCCTGTATCTTCTTGGTACTCGCTGCCCTCTTAAGACGAGCAAGGCGTCGGTCCTGAACCCAGAATCGAGATCTGCAGAGAACCCACCCAGCAAGGGGGCCACCCAGCAAGGGCTCTCCCCATCAATTCTGACGATCGAGCTTGAGAACTAAAAGCCCTAAAGGGGGCAACTCCAGCTCGATAGAATGATCGCGGTGATGCAAAGGCCAACCATCGGAATGGTAGGAATCGATCTCACCGAAGCCGCTACCGCCATAGCGCGCAGCATCCGTATTCAACAGCACTCGATACTCACCCCGCGCCGGTACCCCGAGACGATAATTATGTCTGGGCACGGGTGTGAGATTCATAATCACAACCGCGTGTTCGTCAGTTCCAGGAATGCGTCGTTCGTAACTCAATACTGAGTTTTCGCGATCATTACAGTCAACCCAATCAAAACTACGAGAATCGGGGTCGGCTTTCCAAAAAACATCATGCGCCTGATAGAGCGCGCCTAATTCGCGAACAAAGTTCAACATTGCTTGACGCTCGGGATGCTCGGCCAAATGCCAATCCAGGGACGAGTCTTGATCCCACTCCTGGTGTTGACCCAATTCAGAGCCCATGAACGTCAACTGCTTGCCGGGACGCGTGTACATATAAGCAAGAAGCACGCGCAAATTCGCTGCCTTTTGCCAAAAGTCACCCGGCATCTTTTCAATCAAAGCCCCTTTGCCATGCACGACCTCATCATGACTAATCGAGTTGATGAAACGCTCCGTGTACTCGTAGACCATCGCAAAGGTCAGCTGATCTTGATGATACTTCCGGTGAACGGGCTCCTTCTCAAAATAACCGAGGGTATCGTGCATCCAGCCCATATTCCATTTGAAGGTAAACCCTAATCCGCCCTCAGAAGTCGGTGCACTCACTCCTCCCCAAGCAGTCGATTCTTCCGCAACGGTGAACGCACCGGGACATTCCTGATGAACCGCATCATTCATCTGACGCAGAAAGTCGATCGCCTCGAGATTCTCTCGTCCGCCATAAATATTTGGCACCCATTCATCAGCCTCCCGGCTGTAGTCAAGGTAGAGCATCGACGCGACCGCATCGACGCGCAAAGCGTCAATATGGAACTCTCGCAGCCAATAAACCGCATTCGAGACCAAAAAGCTCCGTACTTCGGCGCGCCCAAAGTTAAAAATCATGGTGCCCCAATCGGGGTGCTCGCCTTTGCGGGTATCTTCATGCTCATAAAGCGCAGACCCGTCAAAACGTCGCAAGGAGAAGTCGTCTTTTGGAAAATGAGCAGGCACCCAATCCATGATGACCCCGATACCCTGCTGGTGAAGATAATTGACCAGGTACTTCAAGTCATCTGGTCCACCATAGCGGGCGGTGGGTGCATAATAACCAGTC
>JAKVCH010000142.1 GCA_022447485.1 Polyangiaceae bacterium
TTCCCAAGCCAGACAATGGTCAAGCCCCTGCTCAAGGCAAGACTCAAAACTGAATACCTTTTCATAACACTCTTGCGCTTCATCAACACCTTGTTCTGACTTGCTTTGGTAGAGAAAACGTAAACGATGACCTTGATTCGACAATCCTACGCACAGCCTCCTCAGAGTGGCTTCAGCACCGCCTTGAGCTCCCAAGAGTTCATGAACCATCAATATCTTCATCAGCTACCCTCAACCGCTGCACGACACTCTTCTAGTAGCCCAGCAGCAGTCGTCTCCCAGGAAAACCCCCGGGCCCAGTGCATCGCTAAGCTCCGTTGCTCCGGCGTTCGCCAGCCCTCCATAAGCATTCGCTCCAACGCAGCGGTAATCGAGTCAACAGAATAGGGATCAAAGAAAAAACCATAAGGCCCCACGACCTCTGGGAGCGCCCCAGCCTGAGCAACAGCCACCGGCAGCCCCAAAGCCAACGCCTCCACAGCTGGTAAACCAAACCCCTCATAAAGGCCCGGCAATACGACGCCTGCCGCTCCCCCCATCAAAGACCTTAATCCTTCGGAGGATACGTAGCCCGGAAATAGAACGTGGTCCTCTAAACTCAATTCATGAACAAGAGCGCGTAGTTCTGATTCGGCACCCCAGTCAGCACCAGAGAGAACGAGTTGAGTACCAGACTCTCGCGCCAACGGTCGAAATGCTTGGATCAGACGAGCGTGATTCTTAGCTGGTGCTTCAAATCGCGCTGGATAGTAAATATAGGGGTGTTCGCTCAACCCACGACAATAACCCTGAGGATCGCCTGGTCCTTGATCGTCTTCTTCGAGGGAAGCGTCCGAGCCCCGCCAACTGGACCGAGCAGTGTCTGCTGACAGGCATACATCTCTTCTATTACCCAAGGCTTTCGATCGAGAAAAACGGCTATCGACGCCATTATAAACCACACGAATATTTTTTTCTTCGAGCCCCACGAGCTGCGTCATGTCGTCTTTCGTCGCCTGACTAATAGCCACGAGTCTCGTTTGTTTGGGCAGGAGCCCCATGATGACCCGATGAAAATATTGCATACGAAGCCAGTCGTACTTCCTCGGTAAATGCAATTGGGCCAAGTCATGAACCACGGCTACGGTGGGTAAACAGCGAGGCTGAACAATGCGACGGTTCGCGGCTAAGAGTAATAAAATATCGCTGCCCTCTTTTTTAACGCGCCGCTCTAGAAACCAAGGTGCCAAGCCGCGCCCAAAGCGGCCGAGAAAAAAAGGCGCGGGAGAAAAAGCTTTTCAACCTCCCCCGGAAGTTCTTGAAATAGTCCGAGGTCGTCGGCAGCGCCTACGAGCAATAATTCATGACCTTGGGCCGCGCAGTGATGGGCAAGGGGCGGAATAACGCCTTTAAAATAGCTTCCAAGGCCAGAACGACCAGCATCTGATCCACTGACCAATACGGCTATTTTGAGTCCAGCCATTATCCCACCTCCTCGTGATCCGTCTTCTCTACTGTAAAGCGACCACTTGGGAGCCAACTTGAGAGACCCTCGCCCTCCAAAATCACCTCTTCCTCGCAAAATCCTGAGCGCGTCCAGAATCATGACCAATGCGGGAGCGAGACAACTCGACCGCTGCCTAGAAATAGCAGGTGCGCTGCTCACTCTACCCTTCCTTATCCAAACGCTGGGGACGGATAACTACGGGCTTTGGGCTATCGTTTGGTCAATTATCGGCCTCTACGCACTGATCGACTTCGGTTTTTCTGGAGCTGTGGTCAAATTCTTGGCCCAAACTCACAGCTCTCCATCAAATGCAGGGCAAAGTCACTGTCTCAGCACCCTCTTCTGGGTTTTCGTCACCCAAATGGGCATCCTGCTCGGTATAACGCTGCTCTGCCTTCCTACGCTCGGCCACTGGCTACATCCGGTCAGCACTCTTCACGCCGAGTTTCGCAAAGCGATGACGATCGTGGGCTGTGGCTACGCTCTACAAATACCGCTCTCAGTATTTCGCGGCGTACTGATTGCTGAGCAGCGAGGTTGGATTGCTCACCTGGGGCGCGGCATTTCTCAAGCCCTGTACATTCTGGCTGTCTTTCTGATTCTTCCCTTCTATCCTCAGCTCAGCACCCTAGCCTGGATCAGCTGGATCACGGCGCTGGGCCCAGGGTTAGTTGCTCTCACTTGGGTTTACTTTCAGCCAAGAACGCCACTGCGTCTGCAGCCGAGTCTCTTCAAATGGAAAGAGTTGAGAAGACTCGGTGGATTCTCTGTCCATCTAGCATTGATTCAAGTCTGTCTATTTGTCGCCACCCGCGCCGACACTTTGATCATTCAGGCCTTTCTCTCGCTTGAAGCGGTGGCACTCTACGCTGTCGCGGCTCGTATTGCAGACCAATTACGCTCGTTTTGTATACAAATCACCCATACAACAACGCCTGTCATCGCCGAGCTTGACGGCGCACGAGACGATCAATCGCTCAAAAAACTTTGGCTTAAGTCAACGCACTACACTCTTGCTTTCTCCCTGCCCCTTCTGGGTGGGGCTTTTTTCTTTGCTCAAGAGATACTGATTGCTTGGGTGGGGCAAAGCTTCGCCCCAGCCGCACCAGCTCTGCAATTTCTTCTCGCTGCTGTCTTCTGCTCCCTGCTCTTTTCAGCTTCACAAAACCAACTCAGTATGCGTGGCGAAGAGTCTTTTCTTTCCAAAGCCATGGGTTGTGGGCAACTCGCTAATATCGCTCTTTCTATCATGGTAGCGAGAGAGTGGGGCATAGTTGGAGTTGCCGCCGTGACCTTAATTGTCCCAGCCTTCACCGACATTCTCCTGGTACAGCCCAGGGTCTCGCGCCTCTACTCTATTTCCTTAGGACGGTTTCTCAGAGAAGTGTTGGAGCCTCTCTTGGCACCCGTCAGCGCCGGTATCGCCGTGCTATTTTTGCTGGAGTATCTCTTGAAGCCGAGCACCCTCAGCGAAATCGCCTTTTCTGAGCTTGTTCTCCTCACCATCTATGGCTGGACGTACCTTCTACGTAACCCGCAGGAAAAACGCTGGCTTCGCGATGCCCTCAGGAGAAAAGATCAGCGGTCGTCGGCATTCTACCCTCAAGGTTTGGCTCGAAAGACCGCTTCTATGGTGAAGGAGGAGACGAAGATTCAATGAAACGGCGAGTGCTATTTGTCTTTATTGATGCTTTTGGTCCCCGCCAGCAAGAGCGCTTCGGAGCAAGACTCGCTCAATTTAAGTACCGTCGCAGTCTGAAAGGAGTCCTGGGCTACACATCGGGCGCCCTGCCAGCGATTCTTACGGGGACAGCACCCTGCATTCACGGACGAGCATGCCTTTTTTCCTGCGCGGCTACCCAAGACTCTCTCCTCTCACCCTTGGGATGGCTGGGCCTACTCCCTTCGGTGATTCACGAACAACCCAGGCTCCGGCAATGGGCCAGTCAATGGTTGAAAAAGAAAAGGGGATTCACCGGCTACTTGGACCTTCATAAGGTCCCCCCCGATCTTTTTAAATACTTCGACCTACCCGAAAAGGAAGATCTCTTCTACGCAAAGGAGATTGGTGGTCAGCCAACTTTTTTACAACAAGCGCGAGCCGCCGGCTTGTCTGTATTTGCTGCGCCCTGGCAACTACCGGAAAAAGAACGCTGGCGAAAGGTGCATGAAGAGCTCGCTCATACAGCGCCCGATCTTACATTCCTCTACGCAGCAGAACTCGACCGAGTTTTGCACGCTGAGGGCAATCGAGGCTCTCAAGCAGAACAAGTCATTGCTGACATCAGCGCCAACATAGAGAGAGCTCAAGAGTGTCTCCAGTCCAAACCGGGAGAGCTCCTCACGATCATCGTAGGTGACCATGGGATGTCAGATGTTCTGGCCCATGTCGACCCAACAACGGTCACTCAGCACTTTCAACCAGGCTCAGTCTTTGTAGATGCGACAATGATTCGGTTTTACGGCACGCCCCAAGATATCGATCTGAGCGAAAAGCTGATCGCTGACGCCAGTTGGCCCGGAACTTTTCTTCGTGAGGAGGGACTACGAGCCGCGGAATTTCCGACAACAGGGAGCCCTTTTGGAAAAGCAATTTTCGTTCTTGATGAAGGCGTTTCTTTTTCGCCAAGCTTTTTGGGCAAAGCACCCCAGGGGATGCACGGCTATACCTCTGAATTTGAATCCCATGCTGCAGCGATTAGTGCGGACGCCCCGCTACCAGAAGGACTGCACAGCCTCACAGACCTTTCAGGTTGGGTCCTCGACAGCCTGAACCTCGAGTCAGCGAAAGGAAGAAAAAGCCCAGAGAACGATAAGGCTCTCGTGCCGTCAGCCTATGCATCGAAGAAGTCTGTCTATGAAATTCCCCACTTAGGTATGCAGAAAAGCCAATCTTTGAGAACAGACATCTAGATGAGCAGCGTACATATTCCGAGAAGACTTTCTGCAGCTTTCTGGGGCGGCACAGAGCGCGTGCTCGCAGAAACGCTTCCCTATCTCCCAGAGGAGCAGTACCAACCGCGCATCTTTACGACGAATGCTCTCGGCGGAGAAGAGTTTGACCAATTAGACACGGTGCCCATTCGTCGTTTTGATTACCTTTACCCAGAATGGCCCCTAAGCAGAGAGCGGCACCGTCAATATGACCTCTGCGGGGGCAACCTAGTCAGCTTTTCATTGGCTCAAGAATTATCCAAGACCCCCAATCTCAAAATCGTCCACTGCCACACGGGAAATCGACTTGGTGCGCAATGCCTCCGTGCTGCCCGCAAAAGAAAGGTGCCTTGTTTACTGACTCTTCATGGTGGCTACTTCGACATCCCTCAAGAGCACGCAGAAAAACAAAAAGGAATTCCGAAAGAAATCTCTCTTCCGTGGGGAAAAGTACTTTCAGCAATCTGGCAGACCCCCCAATTAGTCGCGGATGTCGATGCCTTGATCTGCGTCGGCCTACAAGAATATGAAAAAGCAAAAGCCGCTTTACCTGATCAAAGGGTCGAGTATTTGCCGGGTGGAGTTGATCTAGAACAATTTCGCTACCCGTCCTCCAATCAACATCGAGCCAACCTGGGGATAAGAGAAGACGAAGTTGTTGTCCTCTGTGTAGCTCGGCTTGATCATCAGAAAGATCAAGCCACCCTCATCCAAGCGATTCATCAAATTGAGCCTCTTCCCCACCTACTTTTAGTGGGCCCAGAAACGTCAGCGGGTTATCGAGACGAGCTTCATCGCCTGGTCGAGAACCTAGGGTTGCACTCAAATATTCATTTTTTGGGCGGGGTCCAGCCTGCGGACATCCCCTCCTTCTATCAAGCCGCAGATATTGCTGTTTTACCCAGTCTTCATGAACCATTTGGGCTCGGGCTGATCGAAGCATGGGCTTCAGAGACGCCGATTATCTGCTCGAACCGAGGGTTTCCTGGCTGGGTCTTGCAAAAACAAGAAGAAGGGCTCCTCTTTGAGCCAGGGCAATTTATTCAGCTTCGCCAATGTATTCAGCAGCTGATTCAGTCAGAAAGTAGAGCTCTTGAATTGGTCACGGCCGGAGCTCGAAAGGCACGTCAATTCACCTGGCGGGCTCGGGCAAAACGTCTCACCGCTATCTATGATGAACTAATCGAACGAGAGGAGAACCAAAAGCATGCCGCCTAGCAAACGCCTTCACGCCGCCTTGCGCTCCTCCGAGCCGCTCGACCATCTATCTCTTGAATACCAAGAACCGCAAAACGACAATCAAAGGCCATACAAGCACCGGAGTCGAAAACGAAGAGAGATCCAGTCGGTACCAACAAGCACGCGCCAACTCTCTCTGTGGAACCGAAGGCACGAATTATTCGGAGTAAGAATAGCGGATGCAACCATGAATGAGGCAGCCGATCTTCTTGATAGCTATATCGAAGACAATTCCCCTCCGCGGGCGGTCTACTTTGTGAACGCACATACATTGAACTGTCTCTTCTGCACACCTGGATATACATTACCCTTCCAACGGGCTGCTACTATTTTCGGCGACGGCGTCGGAGTGAGTATCGCCATGAAAGTTCTCCACGGGCTTCAGCCCCGAGACAATGTAAATGGCACAGACTTTCTCCCCTTCTTCTTAAGTCGCTCTCAAAAGAAAAAGAGGCGAATATTTTTACTCGGCTCCGCACCCGGTGTGGCGAGACTAGCTGGTCAAAAAATTTCCATCATTCATCCAAATTGGCAAGTCGTAGGCAGTCATCACGGCTTCTTTCAAAAAAGCCAAAGTGCTGAGCTCATCAAAAGAATCAACAGCACCCAACCGGACCTCCTCCTAGTCGCCCTTGGAAACCCCCTTCAAGAAAAATGGATCGACGATAACCTTCAGCAGCTTGAAGTACCCGTCGCGATGGGGGTCGGTGCGCTTTTGGAATACCTGGCTGGCCTCAAAACGCGAGCCCCCTATTGGATGCGGAAAAGACGCCTGGAATGGCTCTACCGAATGCTATTTCATAAGGATAAATTCCTCCGCTACTTTCTGGGAAACCCGCTTTTCCTTTGGCGCATGGCACATGCCAAACTTCGTCAGCTCAAAACCGACTCTCACTTCCGGAAACCGCAAGACTGAGCGGAACACCATCAACCTCAAAACACTACCTACGCTCTAGATAGCCACTCTCGCGGAAAGAAACCTGCTTTTTCAAGTAGATTGTGAGCGCTTGCGCAACAACAACACCAATCGCCCCGAGCAGAAAGAGAAGCCCGCCGAAGAAGCCATACTTCGTCAACTGCAGGATCCGACTCCGCCAAATCGGAGTAACCGGTGTCAGTAAGGTAGAGCGAGAGCGAGCAACCTCCAGCTCAATTTGCAATTGTAATCGTTCAGCCTCCAGACTTTGAAACAGTCTTTCCTCGACTTTTTGCATTGCACGATAACTGCGCATCAAACGAGTGTATTCAGCTTCCGCGCCGGGAAGTCCCTCAAAGGCAGTTTGCATCTCAGCCCGCCGAATTTGAAGCTGGGCCAACTGTTCCTCTGTGACTTTGAGAGTCACTTCAACATCCTTGATCTCAGCTCGGGTCTTTCGTTGGTTTCGGTCACTTTGTCTCTCCTGCGTCAGGACCTCTCGCTTTAATCCGGCGCGACGAGCTTTCTGAAGTCTCTCTCTCTCAACGAGTAGAGGCACTAGCTCTGGATGATTGTCTAAAAGACCATAAGATCTTTTCTTTTCGATCGCTCGCTCCAACTTACCGAGAGGACCATCTAAGGATTTCATCTCCTGTAGCTGAGTCGCCGCCTCTAGATCGCCGTTTTCCAAACGCTGACCCAACACTTCTTTCTTCAGCCTCAATCGACTCACTTCCGCACGGAGTGCATCGCCGTCTTGACCGAGACTGTGGAGCGCAGAGTAATAGTCATCCCCCAGTTGAACACTCAGCCCTGGATGTTCTTTTTTTATCTCAACTAGTTCAGCCTCTACCCCCTCGAGACTTGAGCTGGTTTTTGCGTATTCTGCCTCCAATAGTCTAATATTT
>JAKVCH010000143.1 GCA_022447485.1 Polyangiaceae bacterium
GTACAGGCGATGGCCAGTATGCCGCTGAGCGTGAGAGCTGCTAATATTGATTGATTTTTCATAGTTCAGGTCCTGAGGTGTTGAGATCCATGCGTCTTATGAGCTTGGAGAAATAAGGAGGTCGAGCTCTTAGTAGCGACCTCGAATGCCGGCAAAATAGGTGCGAGGAAGAAGGCTCGCGTAGGCGTCGCCAGCGTTGAGAAGGTTGTTGATGCCGATGAACATCTCGAAGTTGGCGTTGAAATTTTTGTTTAAAATCAGGTCGACTTGAGCCAATGGGGCTGCTGTGATTTCTTCTACAGCATCATCCGCTGTGCTGATGAAAAAGGGGCGACCGAGCGCAATCGAACCGCGCGCGATGAAAGACATATCGACCGTCGGCTCAGATATTTGTGTTCTCGTGAAGAAAACATGAGGGGCCTGGCCTTCGATACTCCGCTGATTTTCACCGTCCCAAGTTCTGGTGTACGTATATCCGGCAGTGAGGCTGAGGTAGGGAAAGAAGGAGTAAACTGCTTGGCTTTCAAAGCCGCTAGTCGAAGCCTGAGAGAGGTTGTCGTAGCTAAAGACCGTTCCACCCGAGTCGTCGCTCAAGGTCACAGTCGAGATCATATTTTTCAGAGCATTATGAAAACCTGCCGCCAGGAAGAAGAGTTCTGGGAGAGGTTGATATTCGAAGGCAAGGTCGAAGCCATGGGAGCTTTCCGCCTTCAGATCTGGATTGCCATCAACGACATACCCGACTGCAGGGTTTTCAAAGCGTAAAAGTAGCTGTTGAAAGCTTGGTGCCCGAAAGCCCCGCCCGTAGCTTGCTCGCATGGTCAGGGGAGCAAAAATATCCCAGCGGAGAGAGAGTTTCGGGCTGACTTGATTGCCAAATTGAGAGTCGAAGTCGCCGCGCACTCCCGGAACAATGATGAGTCGCTGCCCTTCTTTCTGAGGCTCGGCGGAGTCTTGGTTGAACCCCTTGCCGATTTGCAGGCGATGTTGACCAAAGACGCCGACGCGATTTCGCTTGCCGTTAGTTGTGAGGCGGGGAGAGTCGAGTCGTTGAGCAAGGAGCTCTCCGCCGAGGGTCGTACGTTGTTTCTTGGTCCAGGTGTAGTCGCCGGTTGTTTGAAGCTGCAGAAGCTGCTCTTTGCTATCTTCGAATTTGTCCAGCCGGTCACTCTCTCTTTGATCGAGCAGGTATTGTTCGCGAAAGGTGGAATAGGAGAGGCTTGATGTGAGCAAAAACTTCTCGTTGCCGACGGTGTGAAGAAGACTCGATTGCAGCTGCTCTTGGATTTGGTGTCTGTCGAAGATTGCGTTTCCCGCGCCGGCGTCCACTCCTTTCAGGTCAACGACTGTGTAGTCAGTACGCAGGATCAAGCGATGTCGTCGGTTCTTGCCTAAGGAGATTGCACCACCAATCGAATCTGTGGTCCTTTCACTGCCGCTTGTGACCTCCGGGTTTTGTTCATCATCGTCTGCCACTTGAAACGAATCTGT
Organism: Polyangiaceae bacterium; assembly: GCA_022447485.1. Taxonomy (GTDB): domain Bacteria; phylum Myxococcota_A; class Polyangia; order Polyangiales; family Polyangiaceae; genus NIC37A-2. The sequence continues at coordinate 1,492 of JAKVCH010000143.1, forward strand.
GTAAATGCGCCCGGCATTGAATTCGAGTCCAAGCCAATCCGTCGGGCGACCGGCTACGTAGGCATTTCCCGCATAGGTGCCAGAGGAACCGAGCCGCATTTGGGCATCGGCGCTGAGAGGCTCCTCTGCTTCGCGGGTGATAATATTCACGACGCCCGCGATTGCGTCTGAGCCGTAAAGAGCAGAAGACGGACCGCGAACAATTTCGACTCGCTCAATCCGCTCGACGGGAAATCGCGAGAGATCGATTGCACCGCCGATTCTTCCTGGAACCCGCTGACCATTGACGAGGATTAGGGTGTACTCTGGGTCCAGGCCTCTTACCCAGAGCTCAGTGCCGCGAAAGCTCTGCTGGAGCTGAACGCTGCGCCGCGCGAAGAGCAGGTCTTCTGTGGTTTGGGCTCCTATCGCCTCAATTTCCTGCCGAGAAATGACCTCTGTTCCCACAACGCTATTTTTCGCGGCAATGGGTATTCGTTCGCCCGTGACGACAACTTCTGGTTCAGGTTCTACGATCGAGGAGCGAGCCTCTTTCTCTTGGACGATTCGATCCTCTTCGCCTGCTGAACTTATTTTGCGTGCAGCTAGTTGAACGGAGCCATCTCGACCAAAGGTCATCTGGTAAGCGATGCGAGCCGCTTGGGGTTTGCCATTCTTTTCTGCTGGGTAGAAGCGACTTCGGTAAGCTGCCTTGGTTGCCGCATCGTCGAGAACTCGCCCGAGAGACTGAATAATCTCTACATGCTTGACTCTCCCGTCTTGACCAATGAGCAGATGCATATTCACCTTCAAGTCTTGGGCACCCAGGGCCGCTGCGGGCGGTAGTTCTGGGCTAACAATCGTTCGAGGACGGGGAGCTCTGCCGCGAGAACTCGCTGCCGGGCCTTGCTGTTCTGCCGGGCCTTGCTGTTCTGCTGGGCCTTGCTGTGCCTCCGCCGAGGACGTGACGAACGCTGACAAGACGACGACTTTCAAAAGCCAGTTCTTGCGCAGGACACCCCGACCCCAGGGAGCAATCAATTGGCTCATTCCTGGATTTCCTTTGGGGGTGGAGCGGAGAGGGGTGGAGAACAATTGCAACCGAGGTCTCAACCCCCTCCCCGCGCACTCATCTTCTAATGAAGATGAATATTGTTTGCAACAGTAAGGTGAAAATAACTTTCATTAAAATAGATGCAGCTGAAAGTGGTAATTATTTATTCAATATTTTTAGATATTTAGGAGAACACAAGGTCCTTGGTTTTTTCAAAATTGAAATCTATTATCATTAAACTGGAAATTGAGCCGTTGGCTGGGCGAAGAGCAGCTAGCAGGGGTGAAGTGCTTGCATTGATGAAACGCCATCTTCTGGCGTCGAATCCTATGCTCTGAGTCATTTATTCGACTGTGAATGAAGTGATTTCTTCTTCTTTGAAAGCTTTCGATAGCCCGCACGTGCTCTCTGGCTCACCGGTGATACCCCCTCCGCTCCTACTTTTCTTTCCACTTTCTGCTCTGCTGATGTCAGTCAGACTTCCTTCGGAGATTCTTATGAGAGCTTGTCGATGGCGCTGTTTAGTCTGCGTGCTTTCTTTTGCCTGTTTCTCAGGTTGCGGGTTCTTGGAATTTGATCCCCGCAACAGAAGCAATACGAGCTCGAGAGAAGAAGGTCTTGGAGAGCCAGGTCAAGAGCGAGGCATCATCAGCCCAGCAAGTCTTGGTCTTGGTGGGCAGACTTCTGCAGCCACCGAATTCAGCGACGGGTCTCTTCAGAATGAAGATGCAGATAGCGCTCAAGGGACGAATTCAGCGACCGGTGGTAGCGAGTTTGTTCCTGAGGAAAGTGAGGATGAACAAGAAGACGAAACGTCCAGCGGCGGTTCGGGGAGCGGCGATACAACCGATGGTGGTTCCGGTGGAGCAACGGAATCGGAAGAGCCTGACGATGAGCCTACGGAAGAATGTGGAGCTGCTTGCTATTGTGCTCCTGGGGAAGACTGTCGTTTTCGCTGCACGGATGAGTCCTGCAAGGTTTTTTGTTTTGAAGGAGCGATTTGTGATATTGACCCGGGTGGGTTTCGACAAGTTGCGATTCGCTGCGCGGCCGGAGCCGTTTGTCGTACCCGCCCCAGTCAGGCTGAAATTGTCTCTTTTAGCTGTGTTGGTGGCGGCTCTTGCGTGACGGACTGCGGTAGTGCATCCAACTGCACGGTGCAGTGCCAGAGCCCCACGCGTTGTCGCAGTGACTATTCTGAGAACGCCCTGATGACGATGATTTGTATGCCAGAGAAGTTAAAAGACTGTCCGGCTCAAAGGAGTAAGAGTTGCGGGATGGCCTGTGACGGAGCTCTTCCTTGAGCAAGATCCGCCTCTGCGCTGGGCCTGACAGAAAGTGGACACGAGACTGATTTTTCTGGGTCAGGACCCCTGCCGAGTGAGTGGTAGCTTCGACTCATGCGCCATCTGATGTCTTGTCTATTTGGTTTTTTTATCTCACAGAACCATCGAGCAATTCTTAGAATTTTCTCGGGCATTTTCTTCATCGCTTTTTTGAGCAGTTGTGGTGCCTCGCATTCCATTCCCAAGGCGAACCCCCCTTCGAGTGCCACTCCCCATCAGTGGTCCGGAGATGATTTTGCCATTGTTCCGCGTCCGCGAGAGGTCTTACCGGGTCAGGGGGTATTCAGGCTTGATGCAGAGACTAGTCTCGTTTTTCCAGTCAATGACGAGCCGCTGAAGAGTCTAGCTTCGGACCTGGCTGTCAGCTTGGGAGAGTCATTAGGTCGTCCTCTCAAAAGCCCCGAGAGTGATTCGCTGGTGCAAGAACCGAAGATTGAATTGAGTCTTGTCGACAGCATTGATTCGCCAGAGGCCTATGAGTTGCTCATTCGCCCTGAGGGTGTGGGTCTTTCAGCGAGCACGCCTCAAGGCCTCTTTTATGGGATACAGACGCTCCTGCAGATTGTTGAAAAGACAGAGCCGAGCGCTGAGGGCTCTCTTCTGCTTCCTGCGGGTGAGATCCGCGATCGCCCGCGATTTAGCTACCGCGGTTTACATCTTGATGTAGGTCGACACTTTTTCAGTCCAGAGGAAGTGAAGCGATACATCGATTTGATGGCCCGCTATAAGTTCAATGTCTTTCATTGGCACCTCACAGAAGACCAGGGTTGGCGTATAGAAATTAAGAAGTATCCGCGGCTCACAGAGGTCGGGGCTTTTCGGAAAGAAACTCTGATTGGACACGATCGCGACCGCCCCCATCGTTTCGATGGTGTGCGCTACGGCGGCTTCTACACTCAAGAGCAGGTGCGGGAGATAGTGGCCTATGCCCAGGCTCGCTACATTGAAGTGATTCCTGAGATTGAGATGCCGGGCCATGCGCTCGCAGCATTGGCTGCTTATCCAGAGTTGGCCTGCCGTCAACAAGATGGGCAGCCGAGTGGTCCCTTTGAAGTGGCGACTGAGTGGGGGATTTTTCAGGATGTTTATTGTCCGAAAGAAGAAACGTTCCTTTTTTTAGAGAACGTATTGGCCGAGGTTCTAGAGCTCTTTCCTAGTCGGAAAATTCATGTCGGCGGAGATGAAGTTCCTAAGGAAAAGTGGGAGTCGAGCCCAGAAGCTCAAGCAATCATGGCTCGCGAAGGCTTGGAAACTTCAGATGAACTGCAAAGTTACTTCATGAGGCGCATCCAGGCCTATTTACAATCTCAGGGCCGGGAGATGATTGGCTGGGATGAGATACTAGAGGGGGGCTTGGCGCCGGGTGCAACTGTGATGAGTTGGAGAGGCGAATCTGGCGGGGTCGAAGCGGCGAAGCTTGACCATCCGGTGATCATGACTCCCAATCACTCGCTCTATTTTAATACCTATCAATCTCTTGACTTTGAGGCAGAGCCGATTGCCGGAGCCCGTTATTTGCCTTTGAAAAAGGTCTACTCTTACGAACCGATCCCTGCTGAATTAAGCGATGAGCAAGCAGAGAATATCCTGGGCGCCCAAGGCTGTCTGTGGACAGAGTACATTAGCGACGAAGAGCAGCTGCAGTACATGGCCTACCCTCGAGCGCTTGCGCTCGCGGAAGTTGTCTGGTCGGCAAAGCAAGACCGCGACTGGAATGATTTTACCCGTCGCCTACCCGCAGAATTCAAGATTCTCCGAAAAAAGGGCGTGGCATTTGGAAGTCATTTCTATGAGGTTCAGCAAGAGGCTGCGCTCGGAGACAATCAAACCCTTGTTGTCGAGTTGAGCGCTCCGGGGGACGTAGAGATTCATTGGACCAAGGATGGCTCTGAACCGACGTCTGCTTCACCGGTCTATACCGCCCCTTTGCAGCTGAGCGAGGAGACAACAATTCGCGCATCGGCCTATCAAGGCGAATTACGGCTATTTCGTCCGACCGAAGGGGAGTATTACGTCCATCGAGCCCTTGGTCTCCCCGGTTCATTCGTAGCTCAGCCGAACGCTCGCTATCTGTCTACCGGTGCCGGAGCGTTAACAGACGGCCGCAGAGGCTCCACGACTTTTGGAGATGGCCGTTGGTTAGGTTTCTTGGGCGACTCTTTTGAGGTGACCTATGAGCTGGGCGACGAGCTTTCGCTGAAGAGCTGTCGAATGACTTTCCTGAGCAGTCCGAGTGATTGGATTTTGCCACCGCAAAAGGTGGAGGTTTGGCTCTCGGCAGATAACAAGAGCTATGATTTGGCTGCGACTCAGGAGCTGCTTTCTCTAAGCGATTACGAGCCGGCGAATATTCGCGAATTGAACCTTCCCTTAGTGAATAAAAAGGCTCGCTACGTACGTCTGCGTGCCGTCAATGGGGGGCCCTTACCCGCATGGCATAGTGGCGCTGGGAAGGATGCGTGGCTATTTGTGGATGAGGTGATTCTTCAATAAAGAGTGCTGACGTAGCTTGACTCTTGGTCCGCTGAGTCTCTGTTTTCCTCTCCTTTGAGCTTGGGGTAAGGGCTTTCAGAGGCAGAATTTATCTGCTTTCGAGTGATTGCTGGAGACTGTTACCGGCCTCTCTATCTTGTTCAGATGAGAAAGATGCTCAGCCTCGTGGCCTTCGTTGGGATGGGTTGCGCTGCGCCCCTCGAATTTGAGGTGCAGGGGGACCAGGCCGTGATGACCGGTGAATTAGACAGTCGTTCTGTGGGGAAGGTGCGGGAGTTGTTGACTCAAAACCCCGACCTCAAGCGAGTGGTCTTGCTGGATGTTCCGGGGAGTGTGGATGATGTAGCGGCCCTCGAAGCAGCACGGCTGATTCGCCAAGCTGGTCTCAACACCCTTGTCCCTCGGGATGGCGAGATTGCATCGGGTGGCGTGGATTTTTTCTTGGCTGGTGTTGAGCGTGCGGTCGCTCCTGGAGGCCGAGTCGGGGTGCACAGCTGGTCGGAGGGTAAAGTCGAAGGTGCCGACCTAAGCCGCGACGACCCAGAGCACCGCCTTTATCTCGACTATCTCGGGGAGATGGGCATTCCCGAAGACTTCTATTGGTTCACGCTGCAGGCTGCCAATTCTCGAGACATTCATTGGATGAGCCGGGAAGAACTCCTCCGCTATCAGCTCACCACAAAGGAAAGCGACTAAAGAGATCGCGGTCGACGCAATCGCTGGCTCGAAGAAACCGAGCTGGGCGAAAGGCGCCGACCCCGGCTAGCGTCTACTGTAGAGACTCGTACTCTCGAGGAGGACAATTCCGTTGGGGAGCCTCCTCTTGGGAATCAGGAAGAGCCATCGAGAGTAACTGACTCAGTTTCATCAGAGAGCCACGCTTTAAACGCACGCTCACACTTCCTAGTTGTAGTGTCTCGATACCGCAGGAATCACAGCGATGAACCGAAAATCCCCCGAGGCTGGCAACTACTTTTGGTTGACACATCTGATTGTCTTCCAATTATGCCGCGTCGGTAGAAGATAAATCTAATTCTGAGCTGAGTTGCTGACACCACGCCTTGATGCGCTCTT
>JAKVCH010000144.1 GCA_022447485.1 Polyangiaceae bacterium
GCTGTTCGCGCATCAAAGAGTTTGTCGCAAGCTGGGCAAATGCCGCATTTCGACTTACGCCGAGGGCTTGAGCAAAAGGTGAACAGATCGCTTCGGGCCCAGAGGCAGGCATCAGATGTCGCCGCTCAATGCGTCTTTGACCGCCCTGGGTACAGATCTTTTGACCGGGCGTTAGAGGGGAGTTTTCGTAAAGAGCGGCTGTGGTCACCAATTTGAATACACTGGCAGCCGGTGCGATCGGATCGAAGAGTAAGCTACCGTGGCTTTCGCCAATCTCTGCTGCAGCCAGAACCTGTCCTGATCTGGCGTCGATCAACGTGGCTGCTCCAGCCAGAGGTCGCGCGCGCTTGAGGAGTCGTTTCAACTCTCGCTGTAGTCTCTGATCCAGCCCCAGCACCTTTAACTTTCCTTGGTGCGTTTTCCCCGTCGCATGACCCTCTTTCCAGCGAATGGAGTCCCAGCGAATGAACTTTGCCTTGGAGGAAGCTGTTTTTTGAATTGATGGTGGGGGAGGGGTCGGACTTCCCGCCTGCTGAGAGCGCGCAGGCATGACTTCCGCCCGGGCCTCAGCAAGACTGAAATGGCTCGACGGGTAGAGCTCCGCCAGCAATAGCAGCAGAGGGAGCACTCCAATGCCTTGAGTGAATCGAACGTGCACGACAACTTCGTCTAAGTCACGAAAGGCATTCTGGCCAAGATCTTGGAGCTATTAGTTTATGTAGGTAAGTGTGCTGAAAATTTGGCAGTGGAAAATAGTAAGAGGCTACGATTCGTTTGAAGGAGAAACTAGATGGAACGACGAAGCGGATTCAGGGCGAGAACAGATTTTTCAGTGCAGGCGATGAATGGCTATTGGGCATCCCAGGCCCGCGCTATCGAAGTTTCTTGTACGGGTATTGTATTAGATCGTGGTCGTGAGCTGAGTGAGCGGGATATGCCTTTCCTCATCGATCTCGAGTTGCGTCTTCCCGAGAGGAATCGGCCTATTCGGGTCAAGGCGCGTCCTGTGCGCCGAGAAGGCTCTCATCAGGTCTTGCGTTTCATTGATATCTCCGCCGTGGATCGCTTGAATTTAGCCGAACATCTGGATGTATTGATGGCTCGGGGCGTTCAGCTTCATTAAGTGAATTTTCGAGGCGAGGTAGCGCAGAAAACTGGGCCGATCCTGGGAAGTTGCAGATAATCGCCCCATGGCCAGTCGATTGATTGTTGGAGACTCAAGGCGAGGAGCGGATCAGCGACGGCTGGTTGCTAGCGTAGTGAGCTGCATTGCTCTCCTGGGAGCATGCGTGCCTGCTACCTCTTTTGAGCAGGCGAGCTCTGCGGTTGAGGTTGAGGAAGAAGCGCATCGTCGTACGGTGGCAACGTGCCGCGACTTGCAAGCGAAGGAACATCAGCTCCAAGTCGCTCAAGGCCTCTTGAAAAAGAAGCACCAGGAGTTGAGCGCTGAGCTTGGCAATCAAAAGAAAGAAATTGGAGCTCAACGCGCTGAGGTCGAGTCGTCAAAGAAACTCGCTGCGGAACAAAAGGAAGAGCTGAGCAAGCTGGAGGTGCGGCTTGAATCGACGGGCGAAAGCCTGGCGAAGTCGGAGTCGACAACCGAAGAGCTTCGTTCTGATTTAGCATCGGCACGTGCTCAGGTCTTGAACCTGGAGGGAGCGAACGAGCGTCTCCAAAACGAATTAGCTCAAATGAAAAAGCAGGCGCAGCAGCAAGACGAGGAGCAGACCTCTTTGCGCGGAGAAAGAGACGCCTTGCAGAAAGAACTGAACGAGTTGAAAAAGTCTCAAGCTGAGTCGCCGTCGGATTCAGCGAAGACAAAGCCCTGAATTTGAAGCGCCGTCAGATATGGACAGCGTATCGCTCGATATCGAGTGACGCGCGCCTTTCGATTCATTGGCATTCTGGGGGTGACACGGGCGATGAGCCAACCTGAAACGATACTTTCGCCGCCCAGCTTCCAGGTGAGGGAAAAGTTAAGCGCTCCACCGTCTCGATCAGACAGGCTGCGGTTTCATCACCAGCTCCGTCGAGATGCGCTACGCCAGCGGAAAGCGTTTGCCCATCCGGGGCCACATAGGCCGTGATCGTGTACGGGCCGCCTTCTCCGCATTCTTGGAAGGTTTCGTTATTTTCGACCAAAAAACTGGAGATATCGTTTGATGTCCAACTTTCCGGTGGGCGAACGTCTTCCGGCGGATCGAAACCCATATTGGTGCGAGCGAGACCAACGAGCCCACCGACTGGCTTTGGCCAGCGACTGTCTTTGAGTAAGTCCATCATGCATTGCTCGACCTGATAATTGCCTAAGTTCGAGCTTTCCACGAAGACCTGTTCGGCTTGTCCGCCTCGATTGACTTCTACGAGGAAAGCGACGTCTCCGCCGAAATAGTCGACTGCATCGTACCCAGACATCAGGCATTCCCCTAGGTCGTCCTGGAGACGACGTACAACACGATTGACCTTATTGCCGTTCATTCCTCCACAATCTTGCTCCATCTCCAAGGGACCGTCTCCAGGATCATCGCCATCATCCTCTTCGTAGATTGACTCGGCAGTGTTGACTTTCTTGGGGCCGCCACAAGCCGAAGCGAAGAGCGTCAGAGTACAGCTTGCTACGCTAAGGAATACTCGTGAGGAGCCAGATCTAATGAATGACGAAGCCATGCCTCCATTTACCGAAGGCCGGCTTTTGGCTCAATCGTTTCTCTCGCTTCTGGGGAAATATTCTTTTCCTGCGTGAAGGACTGAGCTATCTCAGGTTGAAGATTTTCCTTCTGAGTGGATTCTGAAGAACTCACATTCCAAGAGTGGGGTTCAGCGAGATGAAAGGTTGGCTTTTGAGATCCTAGGGCTAACCGTGAAAGTTTCTCTAAAAGAGATGCCTTCTGCCCAAGCCCAAAGGCAGAATGAGCTTTGCGCATCATGGGCAGGTCAAAGTCGCTATCTCCAAATGCGGCGAGCCAAGGCCTCTTTGGAAACCGAGTCTCCCCCGCTCGCACCTTATCGTCGCCGTAGGGTAGGGGGTAGGCCCACTCATGCGAGAGAGAACCATTTCTTTGGATTAACAGCCCTCCTAAGACCTCCGAGGAGGCGAAACCAAGAGGAGATGCCGCTACTCTTGCTACTATTTGTGGAGATGCCGAAATAACCGCTGTTTGAATACCGCGATCTCGGAGCTCTCGAGCGATAGCGACCATTCCAGAGTGTATTGCTTGGTCGTGATTGGCTTCTTGAAGAGCCTGGATGGTATAGTCTTCTAATTGGTTTTCGGTGAGACCGGCGTAAGCCCAAACTTGCATTTCTGTGTAAGGGCGTTCGGCATACTTTCCCTCGGCTCTCGCGTTCTCAAGGATGGTCGCTAATTCTGATGCTCTCGCTTGTGCTGGAAAAGAGAGCCCTAGTTGGCGAACTTCGAGGGCGAGTCGTTCTCTTGACTCCTCTGCAAGGAGTCGGTGACGTAAACAATAATGAAACGTCAAAACACCTACGTCGTCAGACCAAAGGGTGCCGTCAGCATCGAAAGCCACAATCCCCTGGGGAAATTCTTTGGCCAGGCCGACAACCTGCTCCAGTGCTGAGGCGCAGGAGATATTCAAGGAGCTCACCCTTTTGAATAGATCGAAAGAGACAAAATAGAAACGGGGCCGTTTTTGGCGGCCCCGTTTCGCTGGAAGATGCGGCTCAAGAAAAACGAGCTTGAATTGACTCTACAACTGTTCGGTCCTCCAGGGTCGAAAGGTCGCCTTGGACCTCGCGACCAGCAGCAACGTCTTTCAAAATTCGTCGCATGATCTTGCCCGAGCGAGTCTTCGGTAGAGAGTCAACGAGCACGACCAAGTCGGGACGAGCAAATTTGCCAATTTCATTCGAGATATGAGCGCTTAAAGCCGCCTCCATTTCCGCGTTTCCATCGAAACCTGGCTTCAAAGTCACAAAGACCACCAACGCTTGACCTTTGAGGTCATGGGGTCGGCCTACCGCAGCTGCCTCCGCGACGGCTTCATGGGCCACCAGACTCGACTCGATTTCAGCTGTTCCAATGCGATGTCCCGATACGTTGAGAACATCGTCGATACGGCCAACGACTGTGAAGTAACCCTCTTGATCGAAACGAGCTCCATCGCCTGTAAAGTAAGCTCCCTCGATATCTGAGAAGTATTGAGCCTTGAATCTTTCATCGTCGCCCCAAATCGTGCGCAGCATGCTAGGCCATGGATTCTGGACGACTAACAAACCACCCTCGCCGGGACGCAGCTCTTCGCCTTCGCTCGATACAATCGCAGGCTTCACGCCAAAGAAGGGAACGCCACAACTGCCCGGCTTCACTGCATGCACACCGGGTAGGGTCGTCATCATGATGGAGCCAGTTTCTGTTTGCCACCAAGTATCGACAATCGGACATTCGCCGCGTCCTACCTTTTGATAGAACCAGCGCCAGGCCTCTGGGTTGATGGGTTCACCCACTGTGCCGAGCAACCGAAGGCTAGAAATGTCGTTTTTATCGACCCACTCATCACCGGCTTTGATGAACGCGCGAATTGCCGTGGGAGCCGTATAGAGAATACTGACCTTATGTTTTTCGATCACATTCCAGAAGCGACCCCAGTCTGGTTGATTCGGGGCACCCTCATAGAGAACGCAGCTCGCGCCATTCGATAGGGGGCCATAGACAATGTAGCTATGTCCCGTGATCCAGCCGACATCGGCAGTGCACCAGTAGACATCATCTTCCTGGAGGTCAAAAACGTATTTTGTTGTGAGATGAGTCCCTGCGAGGTACCCACCAGTGGTATGCAGTACGCCTTTGGGCTTTCCTGTGGAGCCAGAGGTATAGAGGATGAAGAGCGGATGCTCGGCGTCGACGATCTCGGCCTCAACGCCAAGACTTGAGTCGGCCGCCTTGATCGCCTCATACCAATCGAGGTCACGACCCTCCTGCATTTCGATCGTGCAGTCCTGAGCGCTCATGCGTCGGTAGACGAAGACCTTTTCAATTGACTTGACCCCTTCGAGAGCCGCGTCGACTGTTGCCTTGAGCGGCACGACTTTACCGCGACGCCAAGCACCGTCCTGCGTCAGCACAGCCTTTGCGCCGCAATCGTTGATACGGTCGCGAATCGCCTCGGCAGCAAAACCCCCAAAGACCACAGTGTGGGCCGCCCCGATTCTTGCGCAAGCGAGCATGCCGATCACGACCTCTGGAACCATTCCCATATAGATAGCGACTCGATCGCCAGGTCCAATGCCGTTTGCTTTCAGTGCTGCGGCGAAGTCACAGACCTTTTGATGCAATTGGGTGTACGTCAGAGTTTCAGTGTCGCCAGGTTCACCCTCAAAGATAATTGCAGGCTTGTCCTTTCGCTCGGTTTCTAGGTGGCGGTCGAGGCAGCTTTCCGTGATATTCAACTCGGCACCGACAAACCACTTGGCGAAAGGAAGCTGCCAATCGACGAGCTTGTCCCAAGGCTTGCGGAACACGAGCTCACTCGTTTCACGCTTCCAGAAAGTTTCAGGAGATTCAATGCTCTCCTGATAAAGCTTGTCGTACTCCTCCTTCGTCTTGATACGTGCTTGAGCACTAAACGCCGGTGTTGGCTCGTAGCGCTGCTCCTCCCCAGAAAAGGATTCGATTGACTTTCCAGAATCGGACATGAGTAACTGTTTCTCCCGTTGATGAGAGCGACTGCATGCGAGTCGCTCTAGATATTAAAGAATGCCGGAGAATAACCTCAATTCCAGCTAAGACGGAACGCTTTCCGTCGCTTCGGTGGTCAGAAATACTCACTTAGGAAACTTTTCGCTTAACTCCCTGAAATGTAAGCGCTTTCTGGCCTGCTTCGGTAGACCGATTGGAGGGGGCCAATCCGTTTGGAGCCTGATGAAGTCGAGTCAGGTGTGGAGAGTGGGCGGCAAGTAAGCGTCTAGCGACGGCGACCCTTTAATTTGCTGGCATCGATATCGTCGAGAAGATCATGGGGATCGAGCAATTGATTCGCCAGTTCATAGGAGGCGTCATCGTCAATCTCGAATTCATGCATGGTATCAATCCACTCCAAGATGACTTCTAAGTTGCTTCCCTTGCTGCCTCTTGCTTCAAGGATAGCGTCGACCAGTTCGCCGATCGGTTCCTCCTGCCTGAAGAAGGAAGACTCGTCGAGAGCGACTAGAGCATAGACAGATTGAGGACCTGCCCCCGTATCCCGGCATTCGAAGTTGAGGCGTTTGAGCTCTGTTGAGCTTCTCTCACTTTCTTCTAACTTGGAGTGAAGCGCCTGGATTGCGGCTTCTGAAACTCGGTAGGCAATACCTTCACAGAGGACGCCCTCTTTCGCGATAAGAGTTGGTAGCCGGCCAGGCTTGTCGGGACTTCCCCAGTCGGTGGTTGAGTCGACTGCTACTGCGCGCCGGTAATCTTGAATACGGCCGACCTCCTTCCCTGTGGATTGCAAGCCGTCGGCTTTGGCGAGGAAACCGTGATCGAATAGCCAGCTCTCTTTTTTACTCATCGAAACTCCAATAAAAAAGGGCACCTGCTCAACAGATACCCTTCTCTTTTCATTCTTTAATCTCGGCATTGAGGGACTCAGCCCCGGGCCAGAAAGTAAAGGAATTAGGCAGAAATTTTTGCCAGAGCGCCTTGAATACGGCTCGTGCTGCGAGAGGCAGTCTTCTGGTGAAGTACTCCCTGACTCACTGCTCTTGCTAAGGCAACAGAAGCCTTACGAACAGGCTCCTTTGCTGCTTCTGCATCGCCTGCCTCAATTGCGGCGCGAGCGGCCTTGAGGGCATGACGAATACGGGTGCGGACAGCCTTATTGCGCTCAGTGCGAATGATACGTTGACGGTTGCGCTTCTCTGCGGAGACGTGGTTAGCCATGATCGAAATCCTATCTTACTTTTCCTGAGGTTTCGCGTCGGCTGCCTTGGGGTCGTAACCTTCCGGATGCACAGGAAAAGCTGGGGTTCCAGCTTGAGCGCGAGCCTTCTTGGTGAGTTTGCCCATGGATTGACGGCGCATTTCGCGACGTGTCTTTGTATGCCTGGTGAGAGAAACCATCTTGAATCTTCCGAATATTCCGCAGTGTGCGGTGAATCTTTTCTTATCCCTATTTCGTTCCGGATGCTTGCGAAATTCGTCCTTGGTACGATTCAGAGAAATCTCTGGGTCAATTTTGCGAGATTTTACGCCGAATGTCTCAAAAAGAGCTGAAGTCGGGGTGATGGCTCGCGGGGGACGAAAAAACCACACATAGCACTGGGCCGTGGAGGGGCGGGGAATATGAGCTACCTGCCCGAGCATGTCAACGAATCAGTACCCATTTTATGCATGTTTTTATCCATGGCAGTCCAGCGTGGGTGCATTAGGCTACAATCCGGAATGGAGCAGCAAGAGACAGATGTTCAGAGTATCGTGCAGGCTTTGGAAAAAGAT
>JAKVCH010000145.1 GCA_022447485.1 Polyangiaceae bacterium
ACTCCAACTCAGCCGTAGTTTCGACTAAGGTACTCGTCGTTTTGACAAGCATCTGACCTTCACGGCGCAGCTCGGCTAAAAGCCCAGCGACCTGAACTAGGCCGTAAATCCAGATCATTGCTGCTGAGAGAATTAAGTGAGCTCCATCAGAAAACACATGAACATAATCAAAGATAATAAATGGCACACAAAGACTCAGAGCCACCAATGAGTAAGTAGCCGTCTTATTTTGTTGACGGCTAGCGGCGATGTACCCCAAAACGCCTAAAACCAAGTGAGCAACAAGTAGGCCTCCTATGAATTGATTCACTAACTTTGAGGGCGCAATTGTCGCGCTCGACTCAAGATCTACATACGAAAGATAGACCTCACGCCCTACCAGAGAAAACTGAGCAATCGTAGCAGCAGCCGCTAGGGTATACCCACCGCGCACCCAAGGGCGTAAAAAGCGGACTTCAAATCCCAGAAAAATGAAGTGGGTATGTACGGCGGGTGCCCAGGTAGAAGCGAGAAGCACAAGCTGAGCGACCAAAAAACCAGGCATACCAGGCCCAAGCCGCCCGACCATGGCTTCAGCCGCTGCAGTCAGGGACAAAAAAAGTAAAACAATGCCAAAAAGCCAAAATTGACGCAAACGAAACTTATAAGCAGTGATCCCAAAATAAGCTGCCAGAGTGACGTAAACGAAACTCCAGCAAGCGTTCACTTCAATCGCAGACTGCATCAGAGAGCCTTAGATGTGCGCGACGACACCAGGTCAGAACCCAGAGTCGCGCTCTGATTCACAGTAAATACAGCCTGGGTGTTGAGCAGCACGAATGACTGTTCGTCAAGACAATCTACTTGTACAGAAACATCTCCAGGTTGAATCGCCTCATAACGATAGAGCCGGTTGGCCTCGATAGGGGTCTCCTGGAAAGAACCTGCTCCTCGTCGATACTTTAACTGGACCGCTGGTGATTGATCGGAAAGAACTAAAAAAGCCACCTGGGTCAGATCTTCTTGAGACCAAATTGTAGACGGTAGAAGCGCAAGACGACAACCAAGAGTAGAGCGCGACGATTGGGGCTGTTCGGCAACACGCCTCTCACCTGAACTCACCTCGGTCCAAAACGTCCACTCCTGTACGTCAACCGAGGAGGCATCAGACGAGAGCCGCGTAGCAAAAAGGGCATGTCCTCCTGGAGCAAGCTCTTCACCGGGATGAAAAAGCTCTTCCAGCGGATACTCGCCTTGCTCAAAGAAGCGCGGCGGATGTTCGTCAAGTTGTACGGCAACCCTCGGAGTTCGAACTTCAAAGCGGAATTGTCCCGAGCTCGGACTCGCAAGGCGAATCAATTTTTTCGACACTTCGACCTTTGGCTTAGTCAGCGGTATCCACTTCCCGTCCGTCAATGGTGCTTGAGGAGCAGATTGAACCCCCTGAGCTAAGGAGTCTCTCGATGGAGATGACGGGGCCTCAGGAGGGGCTGAAGCAGCGTCGCCTCTAGGTTGGCAGCCAAAACCAAGGAGAAAGAGCAGAAAAATGGGGAAAGACCTGAGGGCATCAGAAGTTGCGTCCACCCCTGGACAATAGGGTTCTCAGTTGCTTTCGGCTAGGGCCAGGCCCCTCCAAGCTGATGGAAGCCATCTCACCTCGACAGATCGCCTCGATTGCCCTAGCAAATAGGCAATGAGCTACGTTGTTCTTGCCCGTAAATGGAGACCCATGAGCTTTTCGGACCTCGTGGGCCAGGACCACGTGGCCCGTACCTTGGGCAATGCAATCGCATCGGGAAGAATCGCCCATGCGTTTCTCTTTACGGGCGTGCGGGGCGTCGGCAAGACAACGAGTGCACGCATTTTAGCCAAAGCCCTCAACTGTATGGGCGCGCCAGGTTCGGTGGCAGAGGGGGAAGACCCGGGGCCGACCGTCACTCCCTGCCTCAAATGTCCCGCTTGTTTAGAGATCGCCAATGGCGAGGATGTTGACGTGCAAGAAATCGATGGCGCGAGCTACAACGGAGTCGAGGAAGTCCGAAAGCTTCAAGACTCTCTCCCCTACCGCCCTCATCGCGATCGCTTCAAAATAGTTATTGTTGACGAGGTTCATATGCTCACGACCGCTGCGTGGAATGCATTTCTGAAGACACTGGAGGAGCCCCCGCCCCACGTCAAATTCATCTTCGCCACAACTGAAGTGCATAAAGTTCCGATTACAATTCTTTCGCGAGTACAACGTTTCGACTTTAAGATGATTCAGGCTCGCACTATCGGAGAGCGGCTGAAATTTGTACTGAGCCAGGAGAAAATCTCCTGTGATGATGCGGCCCTCGCATTAATATCCAGAAAAGCAGCAGGAAGCATGCGCGATGCGATGAGTCTACTTGACCAAGCCATTGCTTTCGGTGAGGAGTCTTTGCGCGGTGAAGAGGTCGCTCAGGTCCTCGGTGTGGCCAGTCAAGAGGCACTTCTTGGGCTCGCAGAGGCAATTCTCAAGGGTGACCCCTCGGAATGCTTGCGACTGGTCGGCTCAATTGCAGAACAGGGCTTTGACATCACCCACGTCTCCAAAGACCTGTTACAAGTATTTCGTGACTTAGTCGTCGCAAAAGTTTGTGCATCACCCGCCGATTTAATCGATCGCCCTGAGGAGGAAATTGAAGCGCTGGGCGGCCTGGTGAAAGAAGCAAAAGAAAACGATCTGCTAAGAATTCAGAAAGCTTTCTCCCAGGGATTTGATGAAATTGCCAGAGGGCAACAGCCGAGAGATAGCTTGGAGATGTTGCTCGTTCGCCTAGCAACACGTCCACCTCTACTGCCAATCGATGAATTGTTACAAAGGTTGGGGCGACTTGAAAAACGCCTTGGTGGAGCGCCGCAAGGCTCGAATTCTTCGGGAGGGCCCCTCCCCCCAAAAGATAACCCGAGGCATACCTCGGGCACCTCTACCCAAGCAGCAGACCAGCGTTCAGCCCCTCATCGGGAGAACGCCCCCCAGCCCCTCTTGAAAAGCGACTTGGGGCACGCCAACGAAAGACAGAAAACGAGACAGCCTCAAGAGCAGAACTCGGCTCCTTCGGCCAAAGTAAAACCACCGACGAGCACAGCCGAGGAGGAAAGCTCCCTGCGCTCGCACCCCTCAGCCAAGCCTTCCTCAGCCAAGCCTTCCTCAGCAATGAACCCACAGCGCCAGACGCCGCAGACTAACCCGGCGCCGCAGACTAACCCGGCGCCGCAGACGCGCCCGGCGCAGCCGTCCACCCCTGGGGCCATCTCACCATCGAGCCAAGAGAGAGGAAGCTCACCTCTGCCCCTACTTTCCAAAGATGAAAAAGATCGTCTCGATAAGGTCATGCCCATCGCCGATCGTCTCAGGGAGATAGACATGCAACTCGCCGCCTACTTTGAGCAAGCTGTACCCCTCTCGATTCAAGACAATGAACTCTTCATCGGTTTAGAGAAGGGTTATCTATTTGAAAAGCAGCTCACCGCACCCGACTCAATTGCGACCATCGAAAAATCTCTTCAGGCAGAGTGGGGCGCGGATGCTCGCTTAAAAATTGCTTCAAATCACAAGGAAGCTCGACCCGAGCGCTCCCTGAGCGCAGCTCGGGCAGTAGCCCGCAGAGCAGAATATGATCAGGCGGTACGCACCGTAACGGCTCATCCAAAGGTTCAACAGGTGGTCGAGTTATTCCAAGGCCGCATCAAAGAAGTGCGGCTGGCCGACCCCAAGTACACCCTCCACTAAACCCCTATGCTTCCAGAATCTTTACGGCGAGTCATTCAATTACTCAGTCGCCTCCCTGGGGTCGGCGAAAAGACCGCTGCACGCTTCGCTCTTCAGCTGATGAGCGATCATCAACTCTCCGCGGGTCTCGGCGAGGAGCTCTCGACTCTCTCAAGTCGACTCCGGCCATGCGAAGACTGTGGCCATCTCGCAGAAGTTCCTGCCGCCGGAAAAACGCTCTGCTCGATCTGCATGGACCCCAAACGGGATGGGCTAAAAGTGTGTATCGTGGCGAAGATTCAGGACTTATTGGCGATAGAACGAAGCGGTGCGATGCGCGGACGCTACTTTGTTCTTGGAAAATTACTCTCTCCTCTCGATGGCATTGGTCCAGAGGAGTTGCCCTTAGATCGCCTCGAAAAATTCCTGCAAAAGCATCTCACAGAAGAAGTGATTCTAGCGACGCCACCTAGCGTGGACGGCGAGGCAACCGCTCTCTTCATAGCTCGTGAGCTCGAGTCACGGGGCATCCGTGTCTCAAGAATAGCATCAGGAGTTCCCCATGGAGGCGACCTTGAGTTCGCCGACCAAATTACCCTCGGACGCGCCATCGAAGGTCGACGCCTCTTGTGAGCTTTGCTCTTGAATCCGAGCCCGGGCGCTTTCTCTTCTTGGTCGTCGTTGGTTTCGTGGCTGGTATCATCAATGTCGTCGCAGGAGGCGGCTCATTTCTTACCTTACCGGCTCTCATGGCTGTCGGCTTGCCCATCCATATCGCCAACGGTACCAACCGCATCGCGATACTCGTTCAAGCTCTGATCGGAACCCAGAGCTTTCAAAAGGCCAACGAGTTAAACTGGCCGCTTTTTCGCGCTCTCTTTTTGCCCATCGTGCTCGGGGCAAGCGTCGGCGCAACTCTTGCCATCAAGATTTCACCCGACGGCCTACTCTTGGCTATCGGCCTACTCTTTTTGGCCATGGGGCTCTATCTCGCTTATCGGGAGCTCAAAACATCTTCCAAGAATTCTTCTTCCGCAATGAACCCAAAGGCGTCAACGCCGCTACTCGAAGCAAGACCCAAAATGAGCAAGCCACTTATCTGGACCTGCTTCTTTGGCATTGGTGTCTACGCAGGCTTCCTCCAAGCAGGAGCCTCCCTATGGATGGTCCTCTTGGCCACCGCTTTTTTTCATGTTGATGCTTTTAGTGCGAATACAGTCAAGCTACCGCTGGTCTTGCTGCTCACGCTTCCGGCCCTGGGGATATTTCTCTTTGCGGGTGATGTTGCTCTCTATCCCTCCCTCGCGCTGAGCTTGGGGACAATCGTGGGAAGCCTTCTCGGCGTTCGGATCACTCGCAAAGGCGGTGCTCAGCTGATTCGACGGGGCGTTATCCTTGTGATGCTGATCAGTGGGTTCGAAATGGTCTCCCGAACAAGCCGCTCTTCTCGCTCAAACATTCGAGGAACCCATCGACCCACTCAAGATAGCACCTGGGAGACATCCAGCGCGTACGCCCGAAATTCCTTCAATAGCTTTTGTGTCAACGAGCCAGGTCGTCCTTGCCCGATTATCTGTTCATCTACGCGAACAATAGGAACTAATTCCCGAATGCTCGACGAGATGAACACCTCTTCCGCCTCCAAGAGCTGAGTTAGGGTAGGCGTCTGCAGCTGCACTTGCAGGCCGAGCCGCTCAGCAGCGCGCAAAACAAAGTGCCGAGTAATCCCAGCAAGAACCCCTGCGCTGAGATCGGGCGTAAAAACGCGGCCTTTTTCTATCCAAAAGAGATTCGATGTAGCGCCTTCAGTCACCGTGTCCTCTGGCCCAACGAGTAAGGCTTCAATTGCTCCGGCTGCAGCCGCTTCGCGATGAGCTAATACCGCCACGAGGTAATTACCAATTTTGGCGCCCGCTGCTGCGGTATCATCCTGAGGTCGAGCACAAGCATAGGAGATTGCTTTCGCACCCTTAAGATAAACCTCAGGGTCTGGTACTTTCAGGGGAGTGATGATCATCACCCTTTTCGGGTTCTCGGAATGCTTGGGATCCAAGCCGAGGCCGCCCTCACCCCGGGTGACCATCAAACGAATATAACTTTCCTGGTCGGGTAACTCGAGCAGTGCTCTCTTTATTTCGTGGGCAAGTTGTTCCCGCGTGACCGGTAAATCGATCAAAACTCTCCTGGCGCTCTCATGCAATCGCTCCAAATGCTCTTCGAGGGCAAATACCTGACGCCGGTAAGTGCGCAGGGTTTCGAAGACCGAGTCCCCGTAGAGGAACCCACGATCAAGAACAGATACCGTAGCCTCGGGCCCTTCGCATAACTCGCCGTTGATCCAAATCTTTATGTTCACGGGGAAAAGACTAGCCGATGCGCCGACCAGAACCGAGTCCTGGAAAAGAGAAACGCCCGAGGGTTCTTGGCTCGGGAAGTGACAAGGAGGCGACGAACTCAAATAATACAGTCACCGCAAAATATAACATCGCCATGCAAATTTTTAACCTGATTTCGGGGTTTGCATCGAATAGGGAATCAGGCAGATTAAGCTACCCGAGGCGTCACTTTGCACTTTCACCGACTTCGCTACCTGATATTCAGCACAATTGCCTGCAGCGGCGGCTGCGAAGGTTTTGTACATTCTGAACCATCGCAGTCTGACACCCAGAGCCAAAGCGCGACCTGCGAGTTTTCCCCAGGGCCGCCGCCAATTCTCCGTCTGCTCACCCGTAGCGAGTATCGCCGATCCATCCTGGCCCTCTTCGGTAAAGACTTCAATGCCGGCTCAACGTTTCCAGCTGAAGCCATTGTCAATGGATTCAATAACAACGCAGCAACCCATCGCGCTACGCCTCTTCTGGTCGAGGAAATAGCTGCAGCCGCCCAGTCAATCGCTCAGAGCCTCAGTACCGACGAGCTCGCTACGTTGAGCGGGTGCAAACTCGACCCGAACCAACCATCGGACGATGACTCCCTGATGATGGCAGGCTGTCGAGAGAAGTTGATCGACAACTGGGTCCCTCTAGCTTTTCGCCGCCCGCTCACGGAAACGGAGAGGGAAATCATGCTGGAGCTTGGTCGCAGAGCTAGCACCCTCGATTACGATGCCCAGATAGCAACGCTGATAGAGGCGACCCTACAATCACCGCAATTTCTCTATCGTCAGCCAAGCCGCCCAGAATCTCCGGGCTCCGAATCGCCGGGCCCCAATGCAGAATCCACTAAGAGTCAACCTCTTTCAGCCTATGCCTTAGCCTCCCGCCTCTCTTTCTTTCTACAGGGTGGTCCTCCAGATGCACGTCTGCTCGAGTTAGCAGCCAATAAATCGCTGCGAGAGAGCGAAGTTTTGATGACTGAAGTGACACGCTTACTCGACACGCCCCAAGCGGTCGATCGTATTCGAGAATTTCATGAACAATGGCTGGCCCTTGACCGACTGAAAGATCTTGTGCGCGACGAGTTACCTGCCGACTCAGGCCCAGTCTTTGAAAACGCTCTCCTCAATTTTCTCGATGCCATATTTTGGGCAGAAGAGGGCGCGAACGATTTAGAAACGCTGTTTACGCGCAACGATCTCGCTCTCGACGACGAGCTTTTGGATCTCTACGCGCCTCTGATTCAGTCCAACGGTGACGACTTTTCCGAGGGTCTTGGTGGAGCTTCAGCTCAGCAAGAACAAGCAAGAGCCTGG
>JAKVCH010000146.1 GCA_022447485.1 Polyangiaceae bacterium
TACAGGGATCTGTAGGGTCCCCTCGCGTACGCTCGTTACGTTGACTCCGCTCAAGGCAGAGGCACTGGCGTTTGCGACTGATTGGTTGCTTAGCTCGGAGAGGGCTGCTGCATCGGGATCGATATCAAGGTTGAGTTGGGGGCGTTGCGCTTGCCAAGCTGTTCGGACTCGGGTGGAGCTAGGTGCCGCTGCAACTATTTTTCTGAGTTCTTCTCCGAGAGAGCGTAAACGCTGCAGATCTGCTTGTTGTTCCAAGTCGTCGATGTCCGCTCGGCCGCTGATGAAGAGTTCGATGGGTTGAGGTACAGGGCTGGTGAGTAGCTCTTTTACGTCGACGATTGCACCGGAAACTCTCTTGTCGACTTCTTGTTGGAGTCGTTGAACTAAGAGCGAGGTGTCTTCTTTTTGACTTAACTCGATCACGAGCTGGGCATAATTCGTTTGGGGTAACTCCGGTGAGATTGTTTGCCAAAAACGAGGCCCGCCCGAGCCGACGAAACTCGTGAGGTTGACGAGTTCGCTGCTGATATGGCCCGCTGCTTTTTCTTCTTTGGCGACCTGTTGAACAATCTCCTCGACCTCGTGGCTGAGTTCATTGGTTGCCTCAATCGAGGCCGAGTTTGGCAGGCGAATGTCGACGTAGCTCAGGTATTGTTCATCAGTCGGAAAAAAGCTTTGAACGAGCTGTCGATAAGCCGTGAGACCGCCGAAGATAAAAAGACCGCCCAGGGCGAGGACCCGCCATCTTCTCTGCAAACAGCCTTGGGCAAAGCGAGTGTAGAATCCAGAAAACCCGCGGCGCTCAGCAGGCGCTAGCTCTTTTTGGGGGGTGCGTGGTGCTTTGAGGAGATAGTAGCCGAGTAAGGGTACGAACGTCATCGAAACGAGGCGTGACGAGATCAGGGCAGCGGTCATGACGTAGGGTAAGGCGAGCAGGAAGTCTCCCGTATTGCCATCGAGCAAACCAAAAGGAAGGTAGGCGACGACGTTCGTGACGGTCGCGTACATGATCGCCTTCGCTAGTTTTGTCGGACCGATCCACGCTGCGATTTTAGCCGGCGTACCTTTTCCTAAGTCGCGCTGGATTGCGTCACCGGCCACCACAGGGTCGTCCACCAATAAGCCAAGGGCAATAATTAAGCCTGCGATGCTGACTTGGTGAATCTCAATGCCTAAAGCCGAACAGGCTCCTAGGGTCATTGAAAGGGTGAGCGGAATGCTCAGCATCATGAGCAATGCCGAACGCCAGTCGCGAAAGCCTATCCAGGCAATGAAGACGACCAACAAGATCGCTTCGTAGAGAGCGTCCATGAAAAGCTCGACATTTTCTTCCACCTGCCGTGGTTGGTCACTTGTGCGATGAATGATCAGCTCTTCTGGAAGACTGTCTTGGAGTTCTTCCAGGGCCTGCGCCACATGTACCCCAAAGTCTGCAATTTGCTGATGGTCGCGCATAAAGACAGAGAGGGTGATTGCGGGCATCCTCTGTACGCCGTCCAGGGGCGTCTGGGTGGTGAGCCAGTTCAGCTGCTGAGGCGGGAATTGATAGGTGCGTCGGATGTCGGCCATACTACCGAGGTAGAGAGGCTGGCCGGAAGCCTGGGTAGATACGACCGTATGACGTATATCGTCGAGCGTCTCCAATTCGCCGCTTGGCTGTACAAATACGTCAAGCTCATTGCCACTGAAGCGTCCTGCTGCCTGACTAATATTACGTTGACGTATTGCACTGGACATACGGTCGAGCGCTACGTCGATATTAGACACATTCTCTTGCTTGAAGAGGAGCTCGATCTGCTCGGTGAGATCGCCCTGGAAACGGACTTTGGAGACCTCGGGTACGCTGATCAGGCCTCGTTGGATCAGTCTGCTGAAGTCTCGAAGTTGACGGTAGGAAAATTGAGGCCCACGGACCTTCATCAATTCTTGATAAATTTTCTCGCCTTCCTTTGAATGAAGAACGATCGGTGACCAAGCCTCTGGGTGAAACCGTCCTACATGAACCTTTGTTTCGAGGAATTCTGTGGCTTGCGTGAAGAGCTCATCGGGGCTGAGCGTCGTTTCGATATCGAGCCCGACGAAGCTATCATGCAGAAAGGTGTGTGCTGCGCGGCTGTCGCTTTCTGTTTCTAAGCGATGGGCGAAGTCGTCCACCAAGACTTTGGAAACCTCGGTATGCTCGGCCCCTTGAGGCAGGGCGTAGAGAATCGCCAGACGCTGGGAGCCCGCTTTGGCAGGGGGCGTATGGGCGCGGAGTTCTTGGAGCGCCTTT
Organism: Polyangiaceae bacterium; assembly: GCA_022447485.1. GTDB lineage: Bacteria > Myxococcota_A > Polyangia > Polyangiales > Polyangiaceae > NIC37A-2. Next base: position 2,273 of record JAKVCH010000146.1, read on the forward strand.
GCCATCTCTTGAGCGCGCAGGGAGACGGTGACCTCGCGTTCGGGAGGGCTAGCGAGGGTGAGCATCAGCGCAGCGGTGTCGCCAAAGCCTGAGTTGAACTGAATATCCTGGACTCCGGGTGGTAGGGCTTCATTCAGCTCTCTGAGTCGGAGATGGATGTCAGCATATTCGCGCTCCGGTTCCTCGACCTCTTCATCGAGTTTAATTGTGACAATACTCACGCCGGGTAGAGTGAGGGAGTGGATGCCATAATATTGGGCGTTGGGAGGGTGCAGCCTTGAATTTTCTGCAATGCTTTCTTCTATTGGTCGTGTGACTAACTGTTCGACGCGCTGAGCGTCCATACCCGGCCAAACAGTAATGGCTGTGGCCAGCCGCACGAGTATCTGGGGGTCTTTGCGTTTTGGCATCGAGATGAAGCCAAAGATTCCCAAGATGAGGGTGAGGAGCAGCAACGCCCAGGCAATGACACGCCGTTCGACGAAGAATTTTGAAAAACGACCTTCATGGGCAAGGGCTTGGACTTCTTGTTCTGGGGTCATCTTCTCACCGCACCACTTTCACGGTCATGCCTTCTCGGGCGATAGTGGCGCCCCGAACAATCACCAGCTCATCGGGTCGGAGCCCCTCGACGTAGGCGGCATCATTCGCGAGAGAACGGAGGCGAACGGCACGTTTTTTTGCGGTGCCGCTATCCGTGTGCTCATTGAGTTCGACCGTATAGACTTGCAACCCCTGGGACTCGCCAGGTGGACGTACGATCGACGCCAAAGGGATACGGAAAGCAGGCGATGACGGCGCAGCTTCGGCCGGCTCTTTCTCGCTCGATTCCCTCTCTGCGGGCAGAAGGCGAGCGACCATTCCCTGCTTTAGTTGACGCTCCGGATTTTCCACAACGACTTCCACATCAAAGAGTTTCGTCTGAGCGTCTGCCATCGCACCTACTCGGCTGACGATGCCCGTGAAATGCTCGTTATTGAGATCGCGTAGCATCAGCTGTTGTTTCTGCCCCACAGAGAATTTACTTTGGTCTGCTCCGGGAACAGCGAACACGACCTTCATTTTTTCATCATTGGCAATTTGAAAGGTCAAGCTACCTGCTTTGACTAGGTCGCCCTCTTCAACATTGCGTTTGAGGATGACACCTGTCAGAGGAGTCGAAATCTCGCAGTAGCTCAATTCAGTCCTGGCTTCAGCGAGCTGGTGACGATTCGCTGAGAGTTGGGCTCGGGCTGCATCTCGACTAGCTCGACTACGGTCCAGTTCAGCTCGAGAAACGCTATCGTCGGCGAAAAGTTCTGAGATTCGTTTATATTCGGCATCTGCGGCGATTTGGCTTGCCCGCGCCGACTCAACCTCTGCTGCTGCTTTATCCACCTGGCGCGAATAGATCGCTGTGTCCACATCTAAAAGCCTTGCGCCTGACTTGATGCGGTCGCCGCTTTGGTATTCTCGGCCTTTCTTGGCTGGCCCATAGATCTTTTTGATCGTGCCATCGATTTGGGCGCGTACTTGGACTTGAGCAAAGGGCTGAACGCTACCGCTGAACTCACCTTGTTGCTGGTTGGGGCTGCCTGCTATTTTTGAAATTGAGACAGGGAGGGGCGGAGCGGGCTTTGCTTTTTCTTTGGCGCAAGCGGTGAATTGGAGTGAGACGGCTGCGAATAGTACCAGGGAGCGCATACCGTGAGTGAACGGATTCTAGCGAGGGGAGTCAAATTGCATCGCTTCAGGCGTGAACTCTCGTCGTTGAGGTCGAGTTTCTCTCGCGCTGCTGATTGAGGCGGCTGGACCCCTTTCAATGCGGTATTGTGGAGTTTTAGCCTTAGAGCGAAGAGGAACCCTGCACGGGAACGCTTTGATTGAGTTTTTCAGCCACTCGGAGGAGTCGAAGAGTGGCAAGTGCGCTGGCCAGAGCCACGACTCCGAGGGCGAGAGCGAGCCACTCTTGGCCTTTCAGCAAGTAGCCGCCACAGAAGAGGCTGCCATAAACCATTGCGCAGCCCGTCAGCCAGGCCAAGAGTCGGTATTTGAGTTCGCGGTGACGTTTTTGGTTACCCGTTCGCTGCCAAAGTCCGACCGGCTGCACCTTTTGCCAGAAGCGCTCCAGCTGTTCGGTATTGGTCGGTTGGGTCAGCAAGGTGACGCTTAAAGCGATGACGGCGGAGCACGCTGCAATCATTCCGATAATGTATTCAGCCGGAATGCCCTCATCGAGCTCCAAGCCATAAATGATGGCAGCGAGCAGAAAGCCAACGCTCATGCCAGAGATTTCCGTCCAAGCATTGGCCCGCCACCAGAGCCAGCGCACGAGATGTGGCACGCCAAGGCCGGAGAGCATGGCGAGGTTGAACTTCCACATATTGCCAACATGCTCGATTTGTGCGGCGACGAAGATTGCGATGACGCCCATGAACACGACCGAGAGTCGACTCACTCGCACGAGTTCTTTTTCAGATGCTTGAGGCCGCAGAAAGCGGAGGTAAACATCGTTCGCTAAGTAGGATGCTCCCCAGTTGATATGAGTGTCGACCGTAGACATGAATGCTGCGACTAAGCTTGCCAGGACGAGACCAAGTAAACCCGGAGGCAGGAGTAGCTTCATGAGCAAGGGGTAAGCCATCTCCCGATCGTCGCCGAGTTCTGCTCCCAATTCTGTGATCTGGGTAGGATCGTTCAAAGGGAAAATCACCAGAGCGACCAGGCCGATCACAACCCATGGCCAGGTGCGGAGAGCGTAGTTGGCAAAGCAAAACCAAAGGGTTCCATGCTCCGCGTCCCGGGAGCTTTTTGCAGTATTGATTCGTTGGGCATAATAGCCAGAGCCATCGACGCCGTTATTGGCCCACCAGAGCACTCCCAGGCCAGCCATCACGGCTCCAAAGCTCATTAAGCTACCCTCGCCAGGGGTGGGCCAGAATGCCGTGAGCTCCTCTGCTGTGGGCCCCGTGCCGTTGTTTGGATACAGCTCTTCGATTTGGTCGAAGAGTGCAGCGGCGCCACCAACGCGTTCAAGAGCAATCCAAGCAAAGGCGCAGGCCGCTGACATTGCCAAGGCGAATTGTAGTAGGTCAGTGAGGATCACCCCTCGAATCCCTCCGGCGGAGCTGTAGACAAGGACGATGGCTAAGAGAGCTAGAATCGTCAGGGTGTTGTCGAGCGATTGAAATTGTAGAAACGTCGGCCAGCCCTGCTCGAGGGCGGCGAAGCTCTCTGCACCGAGCACGCTCTCCCAATGCAAAAAGGGGCGAGTGATTTTCGCCATTGCCGCGAAGACCCAGCCCAGGACAATGGTATTGAAGACAAGGCTGGTAGAAATAGCCTTGTAGAATCGCAAGAAAGCCGCCGAGCGACCGTCGTAGCGAAGCTCGATAATTTCGGCGTCAGTAATGACCCCACTGCGCTGCCAGAGCCGGGCAAAGACGACGGCGAGCAAAACGTAGGCAATGGCCAGGCTCCACCAAAACCAATTGCCCGCGATTCCGTACTCGGCGACGAAGCCAGTGATCACCAGGGGTGTATCTGAGGCGAAAGTGGTGGCGACCATCGAGGTCCCCAACCACCACCAAGGAAGGGAGCGCCCTGCGATGAAGTAGCTCTCTAAACTTGTGCCTGCTTTCCGAGCCATGGCGAGGCCAATCGCAAAAGCGAAAAGCAAGTAGCCAAGAATAACGGCCAGGTCGATTCCTTGCAGCATGGCCACCTTGTATCAGTGGAACTGCCTCAAGGGCTAGAGCATCTCACTCATCACTTGCAGAAGGCGGTAGGTGTCGAGGAGAGAGATATCTTCTTCGAGTTGCACATGATCGATCAAGGGGGTCACGAGTCCTTCCCCCTGAGAACCATGCTTTTCGAGCAGAAATATGCCCCATTCTGTCTCTTCGCGAGGTACGACATCGTCTCGAAAGCCGTGGAGAAGGAGTACCGGAACGTCGATAGCGGGGAGAACGCTGGCGGGAGACAAGCGCTGCAACTCCTCAGAATCTTGGCTGACAATATCAAGGAGGCGCTTTCGCAACTCGGCATACTCTTCTTGCTCTGCTCCTCCAAAGAGTCGTTTGGCCTCTTGAGTTTGAAGTCGCGCGCTCAACTCTTTTGCGCGATTTTCGTCCTCCTTGAGCTTTGCGAAGAGCCATTCGCGGACGAGGGGTGTATCCGCTTTTAGGTTGAAGTGTTCAAGATAATGGACTGCCAGTACAAGGGTGCCATAGGGGTGAGCGCGGCGCTCGGATGTCGTTCCTCCGGGACGAATTGCTCTATCCGTGAGCAAATAACGAAGGGTTCGCTCCAACTCAATCGGTCCGCCGATGCTTGCTACGTAGCGCAGGCGGGACGCCGTCTTTGGAGCTTGAGCCGCTACGATAGCCAGGGCTCCAGCAAAGCTTGTACCGATCAGCCCGACCTTTTTTTCAGCCGTTGAAAAGTACTGAGTCGCCGCCTGATGTTCGGTGACTCCGAGGGCAGAGACTCGATATTCCCTGAGTTCTTTGAGTTCGGGGGTGAGGACTCTGTAGCCAAGCCGAGCGAGCTGCCTGGCAAAGAGGACAAGGCGCGGCTCTTCGATGCTGAGGTGGTGGAGCCCAGGGGCCAAGATAATGGAACCTCGCTCTTTAAGCCTTTGAGGGCCGTAGAGGCGAGCGCGAATTGTTGGATGGGGCCCCTCAATCCAGAGCTCCTCTCCCAGTCCTTGGCCTGGAGAAAGAGGCGTTTCTTTCCGCATCTGCACCAGGAGCCGTGTCGCGACCAGGCCTCGTTCAAACGAGCGCCAGTTCCCGACCGTCAAGCAGCCTCCAAGAACGACCAAGACGACGCCCAGCGCAAATAATGACAAGATTCCCCTTCCTTGCACCTATTGCCTAGGAGTTGATGCCGCCTGACCCCATTGACGAAAGGGGTGAAGGCTGAGTTGTGAGTTGAAGTAGCGTCGTTCGTGGGAGACTTCAGCTCCTAACCAGGAGGGTCGCGAGAAGCTCTCTGACTCATCCTGCAGCTCGATTTCTGCCAGAGTGAGGCCTGCATTATCTCCCG
>JAKVCH010000147.1 GCA_022447485.1 Polyangiaceae bacterium
GGTTTAGGGCTTTTGCGTCCCCTTGTGATGCTGAAGGCGATCGATGAGGGGCTGGCTACTCGCGACCCAGAAGTGATTTTTCGTGGCGGGCTCGTGTATGCCGGTATCACCGTTCTTGAACAATTGTTGGGTTTCGCACAGATTTACTCGACGCAAATCTTGGGGGCTCGTGCGATGGCTGACCTGCGCGCGGAGGTGTTTCGCTTTTTGGGTCAGTTGCCTTTGAAGTTTTTTGATCGACAGCCTGTGGGGCGATTGGTGACTCGCGTCACCAACGACGTAGATTCTATTCTTGAGCTATTTAATTCGGGAGCCATGAGTGCCGTCGGCGACCTGATTCGTCTTTTGGGGGTTGTGTTGATTATGCTCTCGCTCGACTTTCGCCTTTCTCTCGTAGCTTTTTTATCACTGCCGGTGATTGGGTTGTTGTTGGTCGTTGTCCGCCGTAAGGCGCGGGTAGTTTTCCGGCAGATTCGCGGGGAAACTGCCCGAATGAACGCCAATATGAATGAGCAGGTCGCCGGGGTTGCCTTGGTGCAGGCTTATGGTCAGGAGCAAGCCATGGCGGCTGAATTTGATCAAATCAACCGTTCCTATCGCAATGCGAATATTCGTTCAATCAAATACGATTCTATTCAAGACGCGGCGATCGATGCTGTGAGTGGAATTAGTATGGCTTCATTAGTCATGGCGATGGGCTGGTCGGGCGCTACTTTTGGAACTGTCGTTGCGTTAACTGTCTATCTTAAGCAGTTTTTTGAGCCGATTAGCATGCTGGCTCAGAGGTATACGCTTCTTCAAAGCGCGCTTTCTGGAGCGGAGCGTGTTTTTGGATTAATGAAAGAAGAAGAGCGCGATGCCCCGCGCGTGATTGAGCGAGAGCCCAGCTCAGGGTCCCCAGAGTACGCTCTCGAGTTTGCCGATGTGACCTTTGGCTACAAGGATAATTTGGATGTTTTGCACGGGGTATCCTTGCGTGCGCGTCCGGGAGAAAGTTTGGCTCTGGTGGGGCCGACGGGCAGCGGCAAGACAACGATCACGGCGATATTGTTGAGGCTTTACGAGGCCCGCCGAGGCAGCATTCGCGTCTTTGGTCGGGACGTTTCTTCATTAACTCGCCATGAATTGCGGGAGCAATTTTCGGTCGTTCCGCAAGACGTGCACCTCTTTCCTGGAACGGTTCTAGAAAATATCGCTGTTGGGCAAAAAGTGGACGCCAAGCGAGCCAATGAGATCCTCCAGAAAATGGGCATTGCCGATCTTTTCGAGGCGAGAGCCGCTGGGCTAGAGACTGTGGTGGCCCAGGGCGGGACCAACTTTTCCGCAGGTGAGCGACAATTGATCGCTTTGGCTCGAGCACTTTATCGCGATGCGCCATTTCTAATTCTAGATGAAGCAACGGCGAATATTGATAGCGAGACAGAAGCTCGGATGCAGTCGGCCCTGCGTGCAGTGATGGAGGGCCGCACGAGTATCATCGTGGCCCATCGTTTAAGCACAATCCGCGCTGCGTCACGGATTATCGTATTGCAGAAGGGGAGGGTTGTTGAAAGAGGGGATCATGAGAGTCTACTTTCTCAAGATGGCCTTTATGCTGCGCTCCATCGTCTTCAGTTTGAACATCAGTCTCGTTCTTAAGGCAGCGAGCTCATTCCGCCCATTCCACCGAGGCCGTTGCTCAAAGGCGCTGGGTCAAGAGCTGCGACCAGGCGTACGTAGAATTCGGCGCAGGTATCGTTGCGGATACGAATGAATTCGTCATTCCATTCTTCGATCACAGCTTGGTTGCCCGCGCTTTCAGCAATATTGCCGGGGGCGGTAAGATCGTTTTCGGCGCAGCGTCCCAATTGCTCGCAAAAGCTCACGTAGGTATTGATCGTGACAGGACGAGCTCCGAGTCCGTGCTCAAATTCATAGACTCGCCCCGCTGGAAAATGCAGCAGGGGAGCATCAACGGCGCTTGATTCGTAAGTGTAGCCTGAGGGGAGGACAGTTCCTCCGGTGTAGCGCTGAGCAGCCTGGCCGTTGACCGAGCAGATCGAACAAGCTGATTGGAGCAGGGCGAAGACGAAAATCCCGAAAAGATAGAGGTATTTTTCTGTCAGCACAGAAGAAAAGGTCCGCTTCATGGTGATTGCTTATCATAGTTAGGCTAATTTCGTCCCCGGCAGCGTTTCGATGCTATTTTTCATACGTGAAGGCAGACTGTGTCCGAAGAATCAGCTCTCTTGGAGCAAGCAAAAGTCAGTTTAGTTGGCGCAGGTCCAGGAGATCCTGACTTAATCAGCGTGAGAGGCGCTCGTCTCTTATCAGAAGCGGACATTGTCTTATACGATGCGTTGAGTCACCCAGAGTTGTTGGATTATTGCCCCCAAGCCGAGATCCTTGATGTGGGCAAGCGCTATGGTCGTCGCGCAACTCCCCAGCCCGAGATTACAGAGCTCTTACTCAAGTATGCCGCCACAGGGAAGAAGGTAGTACGCCTCAAAGGAGGCGACCCTATTATTTTTGCCCGAGGCAGTGAGGAGGCTCTGGCGCTGGCAGAGGCTGGCATTTCGTTCGAGTTTGTACCTTCCAGTACGTCGGCAGTTGCGGCGTCTGCATTTGCAGGCATTCCCCTGACTCATCGAGAATTGTCGTCGAGCGTCACCTTAATTACGGGTAGCGATCGCGAAGGAAAAGAATGGTCTCCCGAGGCTTGGCGAAAGTTAGCAACCGCGACGGGTACGATCTGCGTTTACATGGGGATGAGACGTATCGAGGAAATCACTCAGGCGATTATCGATGGGGGGAGAGACCCCTCGACGCCGGCCGCTGTGATTCGTTGGGGGGCACGGCCGAATCAGCGGGTATTGGTTGCACCAGTTGCAGAGATTGCGCGAGAGGCAAGAGCCGCCGGTCTTGCAAGCCCCGCGATCATCGTCGTTGGAGAAGTTGTGGCTCTTCGCGAAAAGCTTCGCTGGTACGATCGCCGTCCGCTTTTTGGGCGTCGTGTTTTGGTGCCTCGACCGCGGCATCAAGCAAAAGAAACTGCAGTAGCCCTCCGTGCTCGAGGCGCCGACCCGCTCATGCATCCTGCGATTGAACTCACGCAGGCTCCCGACCCTGGTCTTGTTGAGCGAACTCTTGCGCAGGTAGATAGGTATGATTGGGTTGTTTTCACCAGCGCGAATGGCGCACGGGTCTTTTGTGATTACCTCGGAAAACACAGAAAGGACGCAAGAGTTCTAGGATCTGCCCGCATTGCCGTGATTGGTAGTCGTACCGCTGACTACTTAAAGAGCCGTAACATCATTCCTGATCTGATTGCCCGGGAATTTGTTGCTGAATCGTTGGCAGAAGATTTATTGAATATCGGTAACTTGGGGAGGGTTTTGCTTTTGAGAGCAGAAGAAGCCAGAGATGTTCTTCCTGAGCAGTTGATTGCTTCCGGTGCTATTGTGGATGTCGTGCCGGCCTACGCCACCAAGAAAGTAGAAGGTGAGGCTCAGGCTCGGCTACTCGAGGCGTTGGAGCAATCTCTCGATGCGGTACTGCTCACCTCGAGTTCGATGGTGGATTCGTTGGTGGTGGCTTGTGGCTCCCAGAAGAGTCTCTTGGATCGGGTCGCGCTTCTGTCGATTGGACCAATCACCTCCGCAACGATGCGTCGTCATGGCCTTCAAGTGGCTTTGGAGGCGCCGGTTCATACGATTGAGGGCATATTGAATGCTTGGACGGAGGCTATTTTGGAGGGCACCTTTCCCTAACTTCGCAGAAACTGTAGCTCGTTTATTCGCTACGAGAGTGATGCCAAGAGGTCGTCTGCCTTAGGCTGAGGAGCGTGATTTTCTGAGCACAAGAAGGACCCAGCCATCGAGTTCGTGGCGTTCTTCTTCTGTGCAACCTTGTTCGGCGTACGCTTGGGCAACAGAGTCACCATCTTCGGCCAAGATCCCAGTGAGTAGCAAATAGCCGCCCGCATTTACCCTTTGAATGAGGGCTACTTTGAGGTCGAGCAATGTCGTCGTGGCAATATTCGCCACGACAAGATCGAAAGAACCCTCGTCGACATCGGCGGAGCCGGGAAGCAAACGAATTGCCTTTTGCATCTGATTCAATTCGATATTTTTTCGAGCCGAACGAATAGCGATCTCATCGATATCAGAAGCGAGTACTTCGGTTGCACCGGCGTGCACAGCTACGAGGGCCAGGACGCCATTACCTGTACCTACATCAAAAATCTGCTGATGCCCTTGTTGGACCAGGTTTTCGATGCGCCGCGCCGCGAGCTGCGTTGTGGCGTGGTCTCCAGAGCCAAAGCTTGCGTCTGGTAAGAAGTAGATCGCGTCGCTGTATATCTGCTGTGCTGCGTCAGGCTGCTGCACGGGAATCAGGCGGAGGTTTTGTGTGAGAGCTACTTCTTTTAATGCTGATTGCCAGGTTTGCTGCCAATCATTCGTCACGTCTTCTATGCGTACCGCTCCGAGGGAGAAGTCGAGAGCAGCCGCGGCACAGTGAGCTCGAAAGACGCTATGAGCGTCGAGCTGCTGCTCCAGAGCTTCTGTCGTTTCAGCATAGGTGGAGAGTCCTTCGTCCTGCTCTTCGACCGCTCCGGCTCCGGCATCAAACAGACACGCGGAAAGAGCGTCCCTGCCCTCCGGGGAGACAGGAAAAATTATCCTTTTGAGGGTCACCGGCTAACGCCGCTCACGACGCGGTTTCTCCCGCTTTTCTTGGCCTCATAGAGACGTTGGTCGGCAAGGCTGACAAGAGCTTGGGGCGAAGTCTCGCTCAGCTCATCCAGGGTGGCGATGCCGATACTCGTGGTGACACGAAGTATGGTTCCTTCGTAATTAATCAAGAGCTCTTCAATTCGTTTTCTTAGGCGCTCACCCGAAGCATGGGCTCCATGTTTTTCGATTCCACGCAGTACAATTGCAAATTCTTCTCCACCGTAGCGGCATAGATTATCTTCGGCCCGAAGCTCGTTTCGAATTGTCGCAGCAATGACTTGAAGAACATGGTCACCTGCCGGATGACCATAGGTATCGTTGACCGATTTAAAGTGATCGAGGTCAAAAAGTAGAAAACTGAGGGGAGTTCTATGGCGTGCCGCGAAGGAAATCTCAGTCATGAGCAGAGTGTCCATGAACTCCCGGTTCCGAGCGCCTGTCAGAGCATCTGTGACACTGGTTGAATAGAGTTGCTCCAGAAGAGCCTTCTGATCATCATCCGTAATTGAGTAACGAAAGATAGCCTTGGGGCCCAACTGAATCTGGTCGCCGTCCTTTAGTTGACAGCGCTCAACCTTGCGTCCTTGTACGAAGGTTCCGTTGGCCGAATTGAGGTCCTCGCATAGGTAGCTTTCATCGCTTCTGGTGAGACGAGCATGTTTACGACTCACGCCATCGTCCGGAATCCAAATCGATGCATCTGTGCCACGACCAATCACCAATTCTGACGCCGTCAACTCCCGTACACGGCCCAACTCTGTACCTTGGATATTGACGAGCAAATGATGCTTTGCCTTATGCGCGACTTCTTTCTTTCGTCGTAGATCAGACAAACTAACGACAGCTGTCGCCTCGTCGTCGTCGTCGAAGTCCATCAAATCACTCATAGTCTTGGCCTGCGTTAGAAGATCAGTCCGAAGTGAGGCGAGTGATTTCTTCTTTGATCAGAGCTTCAGCTAAAACTGGCACTACCTCCCATACGACCTGCTCGACAACCTCTTTTGACAGCGTCATCACCGCGGCAATTTGTTCTGGGCTCAGGTCGAGACCGGCCAACTTATCCTCCAGATTGGCTGTTGCAGCGACTAAGGTCGCGGCTGTTTTCTGGTCGGAAGCGTCCGCGACTGGCGCCGGAGCCGGAGCAGCAACGGGAGCCGGAGCGGCAGCCGGAGCGGCAGCCGGAGCAGCGAATGGAGCCGGAGCGGCAGCCGGTGCAGCAACGGGAGCCGGCGCAGCAACGGGAGCTGGCTCAGCAACGGGCGCTGGAGCGGCCGCCGGCGAACTTTTCGCTGCAGACGCCACTGCTAAGTCTCCATCTTGGCTGATGGCCTGACTCAGTTGAGCTATGCGATCGAGGAATTTGTTCGAATCGAATGGCTTGTCGAAATGATCATCGGCACCAGCTGCTGCACCTTGGGCTTCATCGTACGGCCTTTGCTTGCTGGCTAGTATCAGCACCTTCACTTGGGGCATGGCGCTCTTGACCTGTTTACACAGCTCATAGCCGTTATCTTCGCCTAGGTGAGCGTCGATCACGGCAACTTGAGGAGCTTGGGCTCGTAGGGCTCCAATCGCCTCGTCAGCGCTGCCAACGATTGTAGAGTCAAAATCGTCACCACCGAATGTGATGTCGAGAACTTTGCGCATGGTCTGGCTGTCATCAACAGCGAGAAGCTTGGTTGTCATTTTGCGTCCTGAAAATTTCTGGAAGAGATCCGAACGAAATCATCAAGTGTGGTACAAAATGTGTCAAGGATTTCGCAAACTTTGCGTCGTAGAAACTGACCAAAAATGACGTGTTTTTGTCTTTTAGCTCGGAAAGGGCTGGCGAGACTATTGATTTAGATGCTGTTTTTTCGTGGTTTCCCCCCTCAGCGATTTTTTTTCCCTGAAATGCGAATTATTTTTGCCTTTTTGGCGCGAGATGAAGCTTTTCCTGTCCGGAACGGCCTGATTTGCCTGAGCTTCCTGATTCCCCTGAGCCCAGGGGGCTGACTGGACTCAAGAGCAAACTATCGCGGATCATTGACCCGAGCGCGGGGGGCGGTTAAGCCGCCATCATGAATCCTTCAGCCCGCGTCAATTCTCGATCGACTGTCTTCGACTCTTGCCCCTCAAAAAAGGAAGGCAGTAGGCGTTGGTATGCTGGACGTCGTTTCGGTGCGGCGTTGGCAGCAACAGCAATCCTTTCGGTCGCGGGTATCGCCTATGCGCAGTTAAAGATTGCCGTCGTCGATACTCAAAGAGCGATGATGGAGACGGAAGAGGGTTTGCGTATGCAAGCAACCCTGAAGAAGGTATTCGACACAAAGCAGAAGGAGCTTGATCGCAAGCAAAAGGAGCTTGAGCAAGAGCGAGCTGATATCGAGAAGCAAAGAGGCGTGCTCTCTCAGGAGGCGTTACAGCGGCGAGCTGCCGCATGGCAGCAAGAGATGGCTATGCTGCAGCAGACCTATGTGAATTTTAATCAGGAACTGCAGAAGAAGCAGAATGAAGC
>JAKVCH010000148.1 GCA_022447485.1 Polyangiaceae bacterium
GGCCAGTTCGCCGGCGATCAGGCCAATCATGTGGGAAACGCGCACGGTTCGGAGAGACCGGAAGAGCTCGGGGCGCGCTCGAATCAGTAGGCCCAAATAAAGGAGTACTTCTTCGGTCAGAATTCTGTCTCGCACGTCATCCCGACAGAACTCATTGACCCGGCGTAATAGCTCTTGATCAGGTAGAGGCGCAGTGATGAGAGATTCGTGACTGTAGGCACGGCCCACTTGAATATTCTTATTGGCAACAAGGATAGCGGCAACCGCAAGGTTGAGGTCCACGTCGACTTTATTCAGCAGGCCAGCCGAGCGCCGGACAATGGACCACAGTCGGGCTTGTCCAGCAGCCTCATAGACTTCCTCGAGAAGCTCCTGAAATGAGGTCGAGGTCTCTTGAAAATCTGCTCGTCCTTCGAGGCCCTCTCTGGCCACTAACACGGAGAGCAGCTCGATTTGCTCGAAGATATTCTTCGTTGTGGCTAGGCGCCTCTTGAGTTCTGCTGAATCTTCGATCGATTCAATCTCGCGCGCGGTGACAATCGGCAAGGGTTGGGCATTTTCCGGGCGCTGAAGCGAATGGGGTGGATGTAGGGCCGAGGCAACCGGGGTTTGAGGCAGTTGGAGGCTGCCCATATTATCTAGTCGCTCGTAGCTGGCCGTGGGAAGTAAGTGCACCAAGTGTCCTGCCCTGACGGGCACGCTGTCGATCGCTCCAGCCTGTGCTTCTTGCATCAGCGAGTAGAACTCGTCACGCTCTTGAGCGAGAAGGGAGTGCGTTAACAAAAGTGCAACTGTCGGGCGACCTGGGCGCGACCAATGGCGACTGAGATATTTCAGTTCACTCCGAAAGCGGGCCAAAAGAAAGCTGAGATCGTAACTGAGGTAAGAGTCGCGCTGTAGGAAGAATGGTGCGAGGCAGACAACCTTTCGATGATCTAATTCATAGAGTCGGCTTGTCGACAGACTCTTCAGTGCGCGAGATGCTCGTCCGCTGAGGTTCAGTCGCTCGTTGCGTCCAACTTGACCATGAGCTCGTACAATATCTTCGGGCAGGAAGGCGTCGAATGGCTCGATATCGTCAAGCGTTTCAGTTTTTACCCCGTGAGCAGCCAATTCAGCCTGGAGCTTTTCATCCTCAGAAAGCAGGAGCAATTGCACGACGGGTGGGTTCATGCGCCTCTGACGACGGCGGCCCAGAGGGTCAATATCCCGAGCTTCAAGAACGCCATCCCGGATCATGCGCCCGAGAAGGTAAAGGCTCTGAGCCCAAACAAGTGGCAGGTTGTCATTGGGTGTTCGACGCTGAGAACCAGGGTTCTCTTTCTCAGCGTCGACCTTGTCTTCCGGGACGTAATAGAGTTCGGGCAAGAGCTTTTGCCCGTCCCGCTCCACGACAAGTTGAGCGAGGCGCTCACCGTACTTTTCCGCCTCAGGCCTATCGCCACGCAAGAGAGCGTCGAGGTAGAGGTAGGTGAAGAAAAGAGGCCATTCGCTTTCAATATCCTCAAAGAGCTTGAGCTCCTCACTTTCGTAATGGAGTCGCTCTTCGTCTTCGACTGCTGTTTGATGCCCATCTCTCAGGAAGCGTTTCAGGCCGTACTTGCCCTCGAGTTTAGAAATGATTTCTTTTCGAGTGGAGTCGCGCAGCGTCGTATCGTGCACGGCAAAAGCGGGATAACCTATGACGCTCAGAACCGCAGCGTCGACTTCCTTCGTGTGGGACTCTCTCGGAAGCATCGCGCTCAGAGTAATCTCTGCCTGGGCGATATTATCAGGTGAGACGTGAATGACGCTGGAATGGCCACCTCGAGCTCCAAAGAGGTTGAAACCGTCCAAGGCCTCGAGAGCGGCTTTTGCCATTCCGAGGGAGCTTGCATTGAGCTCCACTCTTCCGAGGTTTGTTTTGGCGCCTCGTTCCCAAATTCCAAAGTCCGGTGTCCGATAGGCACGTTCGATGTAGTAGATGAGGTTTTGAATGAAATCGACTTCATCGAGGGTCCAGATGAGGTCGAGACCCGAAGCGATCATTTGGGCGAGTTGTAATAAAAATACGCTCGTGGCATCAATCTGTAGATGACCCCATGCATCGTCATCGACAACTTGTGCTCCCGTCTCCGTGTTGTACTTGGCGTGGAGAGCATCGAGCGGGGTGCGTGTTTTCTTGAAAGCCTCTACCTTCGTTGCTTGGGCCATCATGGAGCGGAGTAACCCGCGCATTAAGAAGACTGTTCTTTGCTCTAACTCTCGACCTCGACCGTCATCATCGTCCAGGGAGCGGTAGGCGAGTCCAAGACCCCATACCGCAAGAATGCTGTAAACATTATCTCGGACCCATGCATCCGTATAGTCACCATGGGTTGTGATCGCTGTGCTCGCCGGCAGAAGACCGCTGACCGGATTTTGCTTGTCGACAATATTACTGGACACCTCGCGGTAGTAGGCATCGAGAGTGGCGCGCAGCTCGAGATTTTCCATGGGCGCATCGGCTACCCAATACAGCGCTAACCTGCAAGGGCGAAGCCAGAACGGTATCTTGAGGCCAAATAAGCTGAGGGGGCTAGACGTTCATTGCTCAGAGATATCCAGTGAAACAGGCCCAGAGACCAGATTCCACTAATTGAGAGCAAATTCACTTGAGCCGCGCTGCAGTCGAACGGGGTACTCGATCCTTTTGGCAAGTTGACAGCTGCTCTGCTGAAAGTCGAGGTCGGAGGCGACCTCCGCGATGCATGTTTCGACATCGCTGCTTCCCAGGTCGCTTGATGCAACGGAGACCTTTTCAACATGACCGGTGGGCGGAATAGTGAAAGAGAGGGTGACCGTGCCCTTTAGCTCGGGGTTGTTGGCGAGCCCGTCTGCGTAGCAATCTTGGTAGGCCATATCCCGTGCCATAAGCACTTTTTGAATCTCCGCGTAGTCGACACAATCTTCCGGAGCGCTGGCTGTTTCTACTTGAGTGCTCGGTGTCGCTTGAGGGCTTGCGCAGGCGACGCTTGAGTTTATCGCTCCGAGGGCGATTGTTCCCCCAATCATCTTTCGCATCCTGAGCTGGATTTTGCGCAGTAGTTTTTTGCTTTTGCCCATGAACTCCTTTTACACTTTTTTGCGAGAGAACCGAGCGAGACCTAGGATGGTAGACCTCGATTGAGCGATTTAGGTGGGTCTGCGGGAGGCAGTGTGGGATGAGATTTCCACGAGCTTAATTTTCTACTCTTTGAGTAGAACTCGATGCTCAGCTTGAGGCAGCCTGTGGTTGGCGAGGGTTGCAGAATGCTTTGCTGACGCGCTGCTGACGCGCTGCTTTTCTAGGTCTCAGACGAGGGCTGGATGCCCTTTTCGTGGCTTCGAATGAGTTCTTCCAGTTCCGCAGCGACGGCTCGAGCTTCTTCCTCAGAGTCTCTGCGGATTGTGATATGTCCTACCTTGCGACCGGGGCGCGGGTCCTTTGAATAATCATGGAGGTGCGCACCACGAAATGCCAGCACGTCTTGAGCCGGCGGAATAGAGCCAATCAGATTAATCATGACGCTATGACCGAGGTGTTCGGTCGAGCCGAGAGGAAATCCCATGACGGCGCGAACATGGTTTTCAAATTGAGAGGTCTCGGCGCCTTCGATCGTCCAATGACCGCTATTATGCACTCTCGGAGCAAACTCGTTGACGATCAGCCTTTGCCCCACCTGGAAGAATTCGATGGCGAGGGTGCCGACGTAATCGAGCTCGACCAGAAGTTTTTCGGTGATGTCTTGGGCCTGGGCGATCAGGCTCTTCGAAATATTGGGAGCTGGAGCGAAGCTTCTTCTTAGAATGCCCGCCTTGTGATGATTTTCGGTGAGATCGTAGAAAGCAAGCTCGCCATTGCGGGCTCGGGTAGCGACTGAGCTCAACTCGCGGTCAAAAGGGACAAGACCTTCGGCAATGGCGGCAGCACCCTTTAAGGAGGCAAAGGCAGCCGCAGCGGCGCTTGCATCACGGACAAGCGCTTGACCTTTGCCGTCGTAACCGAGGGTGCGGGTCTTCAGCAGAACGGGACCTAGTTCATTCAGAGCCAAAAGAACGTCTGCTTCGGATTGAATCTCGCAAAATGCAGCGGTCTCGATCCCCAGCTGATTGAGTTGATTTTTTTCGACTAATCGGTCTTGAGACACTTTCAGTGCGCGCGGCGGCGGTGCGACAGGCAGTTTTTGCTCAAGAATTCTCGTTGCTTGCTCGGGAACATTTTCAAATTCGAAGGTCAAAGCATCGCTTTGAGCGATTCTCTCAAGAGCTTCTTGATCACCATATTCCGAGTGAATATGGGCGGCCACGGCTGCTGCCGGAGGTGCCTTGCCAGGGTCAATAATTGTTACCTCTAAGCCTAATTCGCGCGCCGAAAGAGCGAGCATTCTGCCGAGTTGGCCGCCGCCTAAAATACCTAAGTGTCGACTCATTGACCTGGAATGGGGTGGGAGAGGACGTTGTCTTCTTGGGTTTTACGAAAAGCATCCAGCGATGCCCGAATCTCAACATCGTCGTTGGCGAGGATCGCTGCTGCCAGTAGGGCCGCGTTCTTTGCGCCAGCTTTTCCGATAGCTAGGGTGCCGACAGGGATGCCTCCTGGCATTTGCGCGATAGACAAAAGCGAGTCGAGTCCGGAGAGCGCCTTGCTCTGTACTGGTACCCCAAGGACGGGCACAGATGTTTTCGCGGCGACCATGCCTGGCAGGTGAGCCGCACCTCCAGCGCCCGCGATCACAACTTTGAGGCCTCTTTGCCGCGCAGACGAGGCGTACTCAAAAAGTAGATCGGGGGTACGGTGCGCCGAGACGACTCGTTTTTCGAAGGGGATCTTGAAGCTTTCAAGAATCTCGACTGCATGCTGCATCGTTTCCCAATCACTTTGGGAGCCCATGATTACACCGACAACGGCTTTTTCTTCGGAAGACAATTTATTTCTCTGATTCGCAAAAAGGGCGCCGAATCTAGCTTTGGATTTGGTCAGGCTCAAGCAAGAATCGGCAGACCAGGTCGAGAAGTTGAGCCTCTTAGCTCAAAAAGTGCAGCTTGAGATCTCTGAAGTTAAGAAAATGCAGGAAAATGTCTCCCAAAGATGCAGCTATTCCGCTGGGGCTGCCAAAGCGAGCCCGCTTTCATTGAGTGTGTTCTACGTGAGGTGTCTCTTTTTGAGTGGCCTTTTCGTGCTCGGCGCTTGCGGTTCATCGCCAAAAGTTGCTCTCGACCCGGGTGAGGCGGAGCCGTCCACGAGCGAAGAGCATCATCAAAGCCCGCCGATCGAACCACTGGACTTGCCCCCACTCACCGGAGATGAGGAATTGTTGCGAAGCTATCTCGAGCAGGAACTGAAGTTCTACCAAGAGCTGGGAGAACATTCGGTGGAGAACGAATGGGCCCTTGCCGACGTTGGCGATCATCTTGCGAAAGAATTTCGCTCGCTGGGGTATGCTATTGAGCGTCAAGGCTTTGAGTTCGAAGGACGACCTCTACAAAACCTTTCGGTGACGGTGCCTGGTGGTCAGCACGGCGATGAAATCGTCGTTTTGGCCGTCCACTACGACTCCAAGCTCGGTAGCGCCAGCGGCCAGGAGCACGGCGCAGATTTAGCCAGCTTCTTGGGGGTTGTTCGTTTGATGCGTCGAGCAAATCTTAAGAGAACACTCCAGTTTGTTGCCCTCGTGCCAGGTGAGGCACCAGGGCGTGAATCTGAAGAGAGAGGAAGCCGCCATTTTGCTGAGGCATTGCTCGCGAAGACAGAAAGTGAAGTCATCGGAACGATTCACTTGCAGAACTTCGGCTGTCTTTCCCCTCCACCCGGGAAACTTCCTCTGGGGACAATTGGCATTCGCTCCGAGGTATTTCCCGGAGGCGAGCATCTCGAGCAAGCGATCCGAGAGGAATACGCTCAGTTACCTTTTCGACTCTTTGAGGAGAATGTTCGCATCGAGGCAAATCTTTCCAGTGATCCCGCTACTTTTCAACAATTGGGTTTACCAACGCTCAGCTTGAGTGGCGCCGGCCAATCTTGCCTTGTTGATGCGGATGAATTGGCGCGCTCGGTGATGGCCCTGCGGCGCGTAATCGGCGATATTTCAGGCGAAACCTTCATAAATGACGGAATGCTGACGCCACACTGACGCACCATGGGCTAGACCCTGGCTGCGCGGAAGCCGGCCGCGCGGAGTATTCATGAATTATATCCTGATCTTTTTTGTCGCTCATTGGACTTCCAGCGTTTTTTGCCAGACATTCTTTCTGCATCGCTACGGGGCCCACAGCATGTTCCAGATGAACCGTTTTTGGGAACGGTTTTTTCACTTGGCCACCTACATCACGCAAGGGCCGAGCTACTTGAACCCGCGGGCCTACGCGATTCTGCATCGTATGCATCACGCCTATAGTGACACAGAGAAGGACCCCCATTCTCCTCATTACTTCAAAGACGTCTTCTCCATGATGCTCGTGACCAAGAAGACCTACGATGACTTTGCCTATGACCGTAATGAGCCAGAGCGACGCTTCGATGGCAGGGTGCCAACCTGGCCCGCCCTCGACAAGCTTGGCCAAAACTGGCCGGTAAGAATTTTATGGTGCGGTGGCTATATCGCGTTTTACTACGCATTTGCACCATCAGCTATTTGGTATGCGCTCTTGCCGTTTCACTTCCTCATGGGACCGACCCATGGCGCCATCGTGAACTGGGGTGGGCACAAATATGGCTACCGGAATTTCGATAATAAGGATAAGTCGGTCAATTCATTGTTTTTTGACTTTTTGACTTTCGGCGAACTCTTCCAGAATAACCATCATAAGTTTGGTATGTCGCCAAAGTTTTCGGCGCGATGGTTTGAAGTCGATCCAGCTTGGCCCCTGATTCGCCTTTTTGACTTCTTAGGAATCATTAAGATCACGAGTCAGCAAAGAATGCGCTATCCCGCTCCTGTGCAGGATGGTGTGGGAGAACCTGCGGCTTTTATCGAGCCGGATGCCGATTACCCGGTTGCTGCTGAGTAGGCGCATCGTTTGCTTACTGGCGGATCCCGCCGTAGGGAATGAATAAGGGCTCCGCGAGGAGCCTTTCTTCATTTCTGCTCTTGTGCGCATCACGAACCCAGCTATTTTTCGCCCATGGGGTTGAGTGTTGATGAGAGTCGCTGGCCGATTCTACTATGTCGGGCGTTGGGGACTTCGACAGACGAGGACT
>JAKVCH010000149.1 GCA_022447485.1 Polyangiaceae bacterium
ATGCAGAATATGGCGGTGTGGTGCCAGAAATAGCGTCTCGGGACCATCTCAAGAATATTGAGCCGGTTATTGAAGAGGCTCTGAGCCGTGCTCAACACAGCCTTCAGACCATCGATGCCATCGCCGTCACGAATCGCCCCGGACTTTCTGGAGCGCTGTTGATCGGCAGTCAGGTCGCAAGAACCCTCTCCTGGATCAGTCAGAAGCCACTGATTGCCGTGGACCATCTTGTGGGTCATCTGCTCGCTGTCTTTCTCGATTTTTCTGCCGTTCTGAGCTCGAAACCGCCCGAGAGTGCAGAGCAAGCACCCAATCCAATCAGAGAGAGCCAGGCTCCCAGCTATCCTTTCGTCGGACTCCTCGCCAGCGGAGGCCATACCGGCATCTATCGTGTCAACGGCCCGCTCGCTGAGCAAATCAGCGAATTAGGAGGCACCAGAGATGATGCTGCCGGCGAAGCCTACGATAAAGTCGCCAAGCTCCTCGGTCTCGGCTACCCAGGCGGACCAATTATTGATCAGTTAGCTCAAGAGGGAGACCCTCTGCAAATTCCCCTCGCTCGACCCATGGCTCAAAAGTCTCTCTTGGAATTTAGCTTTTCTGGACTTAAGACAAATGTAGCTCGCTGGGTCAAGGAAAACGGAATTCCCAAAAATGACGACCAGCTGCGCAACCTGGCAGCCGCTTTTCAGGCTCGAGTCGTGGATACTCTGATCGATAAATCAATTCGCGCCGCCCGTCAGGAAGGCATCCGAGAAATTGTGTTGGCAGGCGGCGTTGCTGCCAACGAAGAATTAAGAGAAAGAGGAGCTGAGCTCTGCAAAAAACACGGCATGCGCTTGATCGCTCCCAGCCGAAGGGCCTGCACGGATAACGCCGCAATGATCGCTCACGCCGGGCTGTATCGAGCTCAAACGGGCGTCAATGACGCACCGAATCTGACCATTCACCCTCGAACGGCTTTACCCAGAGCTACCCGTAAAGGCCCTGGGCCCCGACAATCGCGCGAATGAGCTTTTCAGATTTTATCGAAGGCCGCCTGCAAACGTTCTTCGTGATCGAATTCTATGCCCACTTGATAATCCAATAGGGTGCCGTCTGGGCCGACGACAGCAATCAAAGGGATACTGCTCATCGGGTTGTAGATTTCGGTAAACTGCGGATGACTCCAGGCGTCGATGATCGGCGTAGCGTCCAGGCGTTGCTCGCGAAGAAAACCAGGAACATGAGACCACGTCTCCGGTCCATCCACCGCCACCGCAAGAACCTTGATCTGATCCTTCTGTCGAATTATCTCTGCCAAAAGGGGCAACTTTCGCTCGCACACTCGACACCAACTCGCGAAAAAAACAATCACGAAACTTGTCTTGCCGACCCATCGCCCCGAGTCGAATTCGCGACCTTTCTCGTCAATCAATAGAAAGGGCGGCACCTGTTCTGCTTTTCTTCCCAAGGACCGAAAAATATCCGGCCGATACTCTTGAGCAGCTTTTGCACCTTGAGCACGCCCCGTACTCCCTTCCGTTCGTTCAGCCTCTGATTCCATCGTTAAGCCCTCTTCACTTGAAGGCGGCGTCAAGAGCGCGTCTTGACTGAGATCGCCAAGTTCCTCTGTCTCTAAAACCCTCTGCGCGACGCCCGGAGTGCACTGAAAAAGAAGTACGGAACTACCCACTAACGCCCTTTGCAGCGCCAAAATAACTGGACGTTTCCATTCCTGAGAAACCCTGGGAGCAGACCCAGTGCCTGGACCGAACACCTCTTTCCTTTCTGACTTAAATTCCCTGAAATACCTCATGCTCTTTCTTTGTGAACGACCAGCGACCCCAGAGCTTAGGCCTAGAGACGAAGAAGAACTGGACGCGCCCACCAAGGGTGGCTATTCGAATCCCCGACGAGCAGCAGACGACTGCCTCAAATGAGCCGAATTCGGCGAGACAAAAGATGATGAACATACTAGTCGCAGGAAACGGTCTGATGGCTGTTCGAGTGGTCGATGCTCTGATGCAGCGCCATCAGGTGACCTGTCTCCACCCTGAAGACGGTCAAGCCTGGCAACTCGAACAACTCGACGCCGAATTCGTCACCGGAGAAATCACCTCACCAGTGTCTCTCGCCGACGCACGAGTGAGCAGTGCAGACGTATTCATCGCCTGTTCGAACAACGACGAGCAAAATATTGTCGCGTGCATGGCAGCCCGTCGTCTCGGCGCAAAAAAAACAATTTGCGTTTTGATGCGCAAAGGCATTTTATCGAAACACGCAGAGGGAACGGAGCTCGCTCGCTCTTTGGGGATCGACCAAGTCGTTCGACCCATTGATCAACTCGCCGAGGAGATGCTGGCTATCATTCTTGTGCCGGGAGCTCTTGAAGTCAGACGAGTAGCCGACGGGCGACTTTCGTTATTTCGCTACGCAATTGCTCCAGGTAGCGACGCCAGCGGCAAAGAATTGTCGGCACTAAAACTCCCTCAGAATACGCGCATGGTGCATCTTCGACGGGGCGAACAATTCATCGTCCCCCGAGGAAATACGAAACTCCAAGCAGGCGACAAGCTGATCGCCATGGGATTTCACGACAGTCTTTCACGCCTCGGACCAATTCTAGGAGCCGCAAAGCGTCCCCGCCGCGAAGCCGCCGTCGTTGGCGGAGGTCGAGTGGGTCGAGCCGTGACCCGAGGCCTGATTCGAGCTGGCTGGCAGGTGAAAGTGATCGATTCCGATCGCGACCGCTGTGAACTCATTGCCGAGAAGACGAATGCACTGGTTTTACATGGAGACGGCACAGACCTGGAATTCTTGGAGCAAGAGCAAGTGGGGGAAGTACCCGTGGTGGTTGCAGTCACGAGTAGCGACGAAAGAAACCTCCTCGTCTCGCTCGTGGTCAAACAACTAGGCAACTCGCGAGTGATCACTCGAGCTGACCGTTACTCCAATGAACGTTTATTTGAGAAAGTCGGCGTGGACGTTGTTCGCTCCGCAAAGGGCGCTGCGATCCGCACGATCATCAGCGATGTTGATACCCATGAATCTGAAATCCATGCTGAGCTTGAACATGGTGACGCGCGGGTTCTTGAAATAGAAGTCTCAGCCCAAGCAAAAAAGCTGCCCATGACCCAGCTCAATCCACCGGCTTCAGCTGTGGTCGGCGCGATTCTACGAGGCAATCAAGTACTGATTCCAGGGGGAAAAGACGTGATTCTGGCAGAAGACCACCTCTTTGTGTTCTGCGCTCGTGCCGACGAAGACGATACACGACAGTACTTCGCTGACCCCCAAGCTGCAGAGCTATCATGAGGCTATTGCTCGTTGTCAGTGTCATCGGTCAGCTCGTGCGCCTCTTCTCCTGGGCGTTCTTGCCGCCAGGGCTATTGGCTCTTCTCGACCAGAATCGGGAGGAAATCGCTTTTTTCTTTGTGCCTCTCTTTTTAAGCCAGGCCTTTGGAGCCTTGGCAAGCCGCGTTCCGACGCCGAATGGCGCGATCGAGCGTTCCGAGGCTCTTGCCGTCGTCGCTGGTACTTGGCTTGCCGTCGCTATTGTCGGAGCTCTGCCCTATGCATTTTCAGGACTGCCCTTGGTCGACGCCCTTTTTGAATCCATTTCTGGTTTCACGACCACCGGTGCAACAATCCTCTCTGATTTCACCACCCATGGTCGTGCCTTCTTTCTATGGCGCGCCATGACGCAATGGTTTGGAGGACTCGGGGTGATTGCCCTTTTTGTCGTGATCCTGCCACGTCTCGGTATCGCCGGGCGGCAACTCTTCTTTGCCGAAGCATCGAGAGCTCCCGCCGAGGCTGTTAGTCCTTCGGCGCAATTGAGCGCGCAACGCCTTTGGATCCTCTATTCCATCCTGACCCTGCTGTTGGCTGCCTTGCTCTGGTGGGCAGGTCTCAACCCCTATGAATCAATCGTCCATGCACTCACTACGCTCTCGGCCGGTGGTTTTTCCCCAGACCCAGAGTCAATTGCAGGACTAGAAAATCACCGGGTTGAGTGGATACTCTGCGCCTTTATGCTGCTGTCCGGAACTAGTTTTACCTTGCAATACAAGGTCTTCACTGGCCGGATCCTGGGGTTCTTCAAAGATGGCGAATTCTTACTCTACCTGACGGTGATCATTATTTGCACCCTACTGGTCTCCCTGGCTTTGGCCGACGGACTACCCAGTCTGGAGCACCTGCGACTCGGGCTATTTCAAATTACTAGCTTGGTCTCCAGTACCGGCTTCGCGAGCACTGACTATAACATTTGGAACGATAAAGCACGGGGCATCCTGATTGTGGCGATGGTGATTGGCGGATGCGCAGCATCCGCTTGCGGGGGACCCAAGGTGATTCGCTGGCTCTTGATGTTTAAGCATGTCAATCGCGAACTGCGACGAGTGCTCCATCCCCGCGCAGTACTCACAATACGTTACAAGAATGCACCTGTGTCCGACGACATCATGCGCTCAGTTTTCATGCTGGTCGTGCTTTTTTTAGTGGGCCACTTTTTAGTCGGTGTCATGCTTGTCTTCTTAGGACATGACCTGATTGAGGGTTTTTCAGCGGCCCTGGCATGTCTCGGAAATATCGGTCCTGCCTTTGGCGCAGCCGGTCCCATGGGAAGCTTTGCCGACTTCCCTACAGCGAGTAAGGTTATCCTGATCCTGGCTATGTGGATTGGTCGTCTAGAAGTGATTACGGTCTTAGCTCTGCTCCACCCAGACGTCCTGCGACGACTACGTCTGAGTAACAGGCACTAAGACCAATCTCTGCACTTCAAAGCCGCGCCACGCCGGCGTCGGGCGCGCTAATGAAGACTTCGACGAAATCATTCTTCAAGCGAACTTTATAGCCTGGAACAACGCCTCGAAACTCAAAGCGGAGCTTCGTACCCGAAGAGGAGTTGGTGGTCTTCACTCGCACCAAGCGACTATCCCGTTCTTGTATCGCCGCTCCGTTCTCCATGGAGCGGCGACCAGGAATCGTTACCGAAAAACCGGTTGGCTCCGCAATCCCCGTCAACTCCTCACCTGCCCCGTCTAAACGAATCCGATACACGGTTGGTAAGGTCAAGCGGCCAACTCCCCACTGGGTCATCTTACGTGGCTGAACCTTGGAGACGGAGGGAGCCGACCAAGTCTGATCTTGGACAGCGGCTGCGGCGGCTAGTTTTTCAGCCTGTGCATCCGAGACACCTTGGGCAGGCTCGGCAGGCGCAAGCTTTGCTAGCTTCTGAGCACCGAAAAGAGGTACCTCCGCAATAATTTCGGATGATTCAGTGTTCGGACCCTGGAATTCTTTCTGGGGGTGGGCATCGCTGACGCCAGCAGCCGCCACTGCAGTGGGTGGCGCGAGGGGCCGAGCAGAGGCCGTCAAGCCGCCTGTCTCAGCTTGCGCGGAGGGCGTTTCCTGAATCACAGCCTGCAGGTCTTCGTCTGGAGCACTCGAGCTCTCGCCCCAACCGCGAATCAGCAGCGACGTGGCGAGCACGGTAGCACCCGCTGCTGCGCCCATGAGGAGCCGCTTCTTTCCACGAGGCATCGCCGCTGCTTCAGGCGCTTGCGCGGGGGCGACGCGCCGACGACTGGGTCGCCCTTCTGTCATGCCAAGATCATGAATCCCTGAACGGAGATGAGCTGGAGCGCGGACGGAACGTTTTCCGGAAGTACGGCGCCTCGATGCGCCGCTCTGACTACGTAGAGGCTTCGGAGCCTCGTCGCTTGAGCTAGAACCGCCTTTGGCCTGAAGTTCCTGGAACCGCTGGCCCGCTTGATCGAAGACAACGTGCGCTTGATCTTTTGCTGTTCCCGCCCAGGAAGTCATCAACACCGAAGCTTTTCCCGCCACAGTACCAGCTCTTTGCCACGCCGAATTCAAATGTTCCTTGACCGAATCCCCGGAGGGCGGAGGTAAAGGATCGCCAACCCCCGCTTCGTCATCCTGGTCACCCTCAAAGCTCAACTCATCGACATCCTCCGACCAATTATCCAGAGGAGACTGCTCACTCGCACTTTCCACTTCCGGAGCCAGGGGCGTTGGCTGAAATCCCTCGTAACGTAATTGCACCACCAATTCGGGAATACTCGTCGAAGGATTGAGGACGACATTCACCGTATCGACATGGGCCCCACGGAGCTCTCCGTTCTGAGCATCTTCTACTTCAACTCGCCCACCTACTTTGAGGAATTCGAGATGGGAGCCAACCTTCAACTTTCGCTCGCTATCCTGCTGAACAGCCGCTTTCATCGGCGCACCTAAAGAGTCGATATGTAACTTGACTCGTGCTCCCTCGTCGAAGGGTTGATGGTCTGAAACAACAAGCTTCGCCGGGCTTTCTTCTCCAAGCTCTTTCTCTGAGGCACCAGAAATCGTTGTCTCGCTGGGAGCAGCCTGCGCTTTTCTATTCTGGTGGGGACGTGGCGGATTTATTTCGGGCCCTACGCCCAAAACCAATTCATCACGCTCTTCCTCTCCGGGCGAGGAAATGCCCTCCAAGCCAGAGACAAGGCTTGGGTCGGAGCCTTCGATGGGACTCGAGGAAACCACTCGGCCCTTTTCACTCAATTCCGCCAAAATCTCTGCGCCATCAGCCTCGAGAGCCGTAAACTGCAGCCCAAACTCTCCCGAATCGCTGGCCTCAGAGCGCCATGCCACCCGGCCTTCCACCAGGATTTCTCTTCCCTCTTGCTCAAAGCGGCACACCAACGTTTCGCCGATCTCGGGTAAAAAACTCGTCCGAACCTGCATCCCTCGGCGGCTAATATTTTTGCTTTCCGCCTGAAAAGGCGCTGCATCATGACTATCCAGAGCACAGATATCCACCAATGTCGTGAGATGAACCCGATCGACACCGGCGAGTCGGCGGTCATCGGTAAGGGGCATGGCTGCGGCGGATTTTTCAGAAAGACGAGTCACTCTCTTCGATTACGGCAGAGCGAGAGATTGGGCCAAGAAAACCAACTCAGCTAAGACCAGGGCGTGCCCCTAAAAGTTGTCGTTCTCACCCCGGAAATCACACCTCCGCCCTTTTTAGAAGCAAAAGGCAGAAGGATTATTTTGGGACGAGATCCCCAAGCCACCGTCTCTCTTCCGGATCCGTCGATCAGCACTCTTCATGCGAGTTTAAAGAAAAGAGGCAAGGATTATATAATCAGTGATGAGGGGAGCACGAATGGAACTTTCATCCTAGGAGCAGATCAGG
>JAKVCH010000015.1 GCA_022447485.1 Polyangiaceae bacterium
AGGCAGCAAAACAGTACAAGGTGGATGACCTCTCCAAGGTGGCTGAAAAGATTGTCAAAGCCTGCGGTGAAGACGTCAATTGCTACCTCAAAGAGATCGAAAAGGGCGAGAACCAGAATAAGAAGAACCAATTCGCTGGTCTGAAAGCCGGCTACATGATTGGCGTACTTGGTGACGCGGCTGCACGAGATAAGCTGGTTGAGGGTCTTGCAGGTATCGAAAATGGCGCCATCACTTTCGTAGCCCTACAGAGCATCGATCACCTTGCTCCCGAGGGCGCGCCAGAGATCATTACCGGTCTCGAAGAACTCGTTGAAAAGAACGAGAAAGCAGGTGGCTCACGGAAGGGTGCGAATTCGATGATCAACACGGTTATCTATCGCGTCTCCGTCCGCGGAAGCTAATTGAAAACTAAAAGATGCGCTCCTTGGCGAGGGCATAAAAAAAGCACCATCTCGGTGCTTTTTTTATGCCCTCCAGCCGCTCGAAAGAAGGGAACGACAACGAAACCGAATTTCATTCGTACTCTCCACGCTACTTTTGAATCTCGTATTGCTTTAAGCGCCGATAGAACGTTCGACGAGGCATACCCAAACGCTGCGCCGCCCGTACGCGATTCCAATTTTCTGCCTGAAGAGCCTCCAGAATGCGCAAGCGTTCTTCGCGCTGATGGCTCTTCAGAGACTGCCTAAGTAGCTGCTTCTCGCGACCTACCGTCGCAAGAGACCCTCCATCGGCTCTTGAAGCTAAACGTGCTTTCCCTTGCTCAAGGCGCTCTTGACCAGATGTACCCTTGAAATCGATCGACGGCCCCCTCGGCTCCGCGCCCAAATCTTCTGCATCAATCTGATCCCCTTCAGAAAGAACCCACGCGCTCAAAAGCATATTCTCTAATTGGCGTACGTTACCGGGCAACTGATGCTGCTGGAGGTATTGCCGAGCTTCTCGACTCATCTGCTTCTTTGGCTGACCAAAGCGTGCAGAGAAGCGCTCCAAAAAATGCTCCGTCAAAAGCGGAATATCTTCACGACGCTCTCGTAGCGGTGGTAACGCTATTTCGACCACCTGAATCCGATAGAGAAGATCCTCCCGCAATTCACCTTTGGCCACAGCATCCTCAAGAGAGCGATTTGTGGCAAAAATCACCCGCACATCTATCTCTTCTTCCCTGCTTGCCCCAATGGGTCGAACTTTCGACTCCTGCAATACACGCAACAGACTCGCCTGCATTTTCATCGGCGTTTCACCGATCTCATCGAGAAAAACCACCCCACCTTCCGCATCCCGAAATAGCCCGGGCCGAGCACGATCGGCGCCTGTGAACGCCCCTCGGGTATGACCGAATAATTCACTCTCCAAAATAGCCTCGGGAACAGCGCCGCAATTCAGAGCCTGCAGAGGACGCGACTTACGGGGTGAGCCCTCGTAAATCGCCCGGGCCACCACCTCTTTCCCCGTACCGCTTTCCCCTGTGATAAGTACCGGAACATCCGTCTCTTGAATCCGTTCAATCAGCGAATAGATCTTACGCATCGCAGGAGATCCACCCACCAGACCTCGAAAACTCGTATGGCTTTGCAACTGAGCTTGGGTAGCTGACAACTGCTTCCGAACTTCTTGTAATCGCGCCGTCCGCTGGTTCAACAGAGCTCGCAGCTTCACTCGCGCTTCTGCAAGATGCTCTGTCTTCTCTCGTAAATGACTGGCTTGAACCGCCAGTTCGTCCTTCTGAACTTTGAGTCTTCGAATCAACGATGCAGTTGATAAGGCAATCGCTGCTTGATCCGCAAAAGCAGAAAGGGTCACAACTTCTTCAGAAAATTGAGGCGCGACTCCTTCACGAGAGTCCAAGTAGATGACACCCAAAATCTGCCGACCCTGAGCCACGATCGGCACACAAACCACAGCAGTAACCGCTGAGGCATGAAGTGAGGACGTCTCTGCCAGCGCTCTATCACGAGCAATGTCCACGCTCACCACAGGCTCGAGTGTCTGTAAAACGCGCTTGGCAATAGAGAGAGAAAATGCACGCTCCTCCTCTTCAATCGCCCCTCGGAAAGCGCTGACCTTTAATGATTCAGCCTTCTCACCCAAAAGCAAAAGAGCACGGCTGACCTGCACCAGCTCGGCGGCATGACTCAAAATACGCAAGGCTAATTGATCAAAATCCTCCTCTGTCGCTAGTTCAGCATTGATTGCCAAAATCTTCGACAGCCGCCGCTCAAGGGGTGTGCGGCTCAACTGCGAAAGAGACTCCGTCGCCGTTGTTCGAGAAAGCCCCCTCGGTTTTTCCGCTGATAGCGCTGAGGAGCCAAGCGTCTGGCGAGCGCCGTTCTTAGAACCTGAGACACCACGAGGCTCATCGCAGACGGCAACTAGACCTTCACCACCGGTCGACACAAAGGGCTGGGATGGCGGTAAATGGTCCACCCCCGAGCTCTGCTGCTCCGAAACAGCACGACGCAAAGCTAGCCTCTTTGGTTCACTCCAAAAAACAACGGCCAATTCTGACGGTAAATGTGCCGCTATCTCCTCAAGAATTTCAATCGCTTCAATCCTCAACCGTCTCGAACGGGTGATCTGACCGGCCTGCTCAGCGAGTTGCGCCAAGAGTGCCAAAGAGCGCCAAGCCCATTCCTTTCGAGAGTGGGCGCGAGCCATCTCCAAAGCCTCATGACACAGCTTTTCAGCCTCTAGTGGCTGACCCTGAGCAGCTCGCAAGCAAGCTTCCGCAAGAAAGCGTAACGAAGATGCCTGGGACGCACTCGCAGCTAAACCAGACTCAAAGAGCCGATTCAGCAGGGTAACGCCAGCGATAAATGCTCCACTTTCACGGTCGGCAGGCCGTCGGGCACTGACCGCGGTCAAAATCGCTTCGAAGTAAGCCTCGGCCTCGTCCGCACCCCGCCCTTGTTCCCGCCAGAATTCGGCGCAGCGCTCATAGGCCTCCATGCTTTCAGCAAATTTCCCTTCAGCCGCTAATAATTCAGCGTCATGACCCACCATCTGAGCTCGCGTCATCGGCAAAAGAGTCGATTCATTCGCGGCGAGAAGCAGCAGTCGAGCTCGAGCTCGCTCAATCCGACCTAGATAGAGATCGAGATTGCTTAAATTTAATTGCGCTTGATGAACCGAGGCTGAACGACCCGCTTTTTGAGCTGAGGCCAAGCCCCGCTCGAGGAGTTCCAAGGCTTCAGCAAGGCGACCCTGCCCTTTTAAAAGACCAGCAAGGTTGATCTGCAACGATGAGAGCGACCCTGCATCGCCTCGCTCTAAACCAATTTTTAAAGCCGAGCGGTAGGCGCGTTCAGCTTCTTCTTCTTTTCTATTCCTCCAGCACGCCGTGCCCAACGAGGCCAACGCAACGGCTTCAACCCTTGCATCTCCCACATCGCGAGCTTCCTTTAGTGCCTGCTCCAGAAGGCGAAGGGCTCTTTCCCCGTCACCTGCCAATGATGCTGCCAAACCAAGATAAGCCCGACCTTCAGCTCCCAAGGTAGAGCGGCGAGAGTCGATCAAGCCCAACACCTCTTCGGCGCGTTCAATCTTGCCACAGCCTAATAGGGCGCGCCCGAGAATCACCCGTGCTTCCAACTCTTCTTGGTTCTTCAAACAACTGCTCGATCGCCTGTTTGTCGAAAGCTCCAATAGCTGTTCGCACGCTTCGACAGCGGCGCGAGCGCTCCCAGCAACAACCTCATAACGAGCCCTCAGAAGCACCACCGTCGGAGAGAAGTCATCGTGTAGATCCTCTAAAACTTCCTGGGCAACGCGATAATTACCTCTCGCGAGAGACTTCGATAGTCTCTGATAGGCCGATAAACCTACTTCAATTTTAGTTTCAGCCTCTAAAACCCGATCAATATCTCTTCTCTGGGCTAGGGGAGCAGAGCCCACCGCATCACAAAAGACCCTCAACGGTCCGGGTAAACCACCAACTCGCTCGACCGCATACTCGGCCAAACTCGGCTCGAGAGAAGGAATGGCATGAAGTACGAGGTCTCGGCATTCAGAAAGGGATAAATGCGGTAATTCAAAGCTCGCGTCGGCTTGAAAACCCGGCTCTTTGGACTGATGAACAACAATGGTCTTTATTTGGAGACGCCGGAGCTCACGAACAGCTCGATGGAGCTGCTCCCGTTCCTTCTCTCCTTCTGCTGACCAATCGAGAATCACTAATTCATTACTGCTTCCACCACAAGGCAGAAGCTTTTTCTCACTGTAAAAATTCCACGCCGATAGGGACTCTATCAATAATCTGGGTCGCCCTTGCGCCATTCCAAGCCACGAGAACCGCCGCAAAAGCGAGCTCATGCCAATACCTCGAGCACCCCTCAACTCAAACACAAGCCCGTTGTCTAACTGGGCTAATTCACGCTCCAAAAGATACGCCCGCTCCTGCAACGCCACCAAGCGCCAGCGCAGTAACTCTTGCTCTTCCGCTGGCACATCGCCATCTAGGGCAACTCGTAGGGCATGGGCCATTTCGTCTACCGCCGGAAACCTTGATTCCGGGACGGTACGAGTCGCTCGAATCACGATATCGTGAAGCGCATCATCAACCGGACGGGGACTCATTTCAAAGAGTTGATCCAAGAGATCCCGTAACATCACTCCTAGGGCGAAAACTTCAGCGGCAACAGTTAAGGGAGCACCGGTACGTAACTCTGGTGCAGCGTAATAGGGCGTCATGCCTTTCAGGAGACTACCCTCAAGCCGCAAGGCCCCGCTTAGGCCAAAATCAAGGAGAGCCACCGAACCATCCGAACGAATGATGATATTCTCCGGCTTTATATCCCCATGAAGTAGGCCCAGGCGATGCACGTGAGCCAGTTCTCGAGCCCCCAGATAAAGGGTCGCGACCGCCCGCCTTGGCTCTCTGGCTGCGAGTTCTCCAAAGTGACAACCTTCTACTAAATCGCGCACGATATAGAGGCGACCATCGTGCAAACGACCAAGAAGACGCACCTGAGGAGCACCGGCGCCTTCCAAAAGCTCCAGGGAGAGCATCTCGTTAATCAACGCTTCTCTCTCGCCTGCGCCAGCCGTTGCTGCATGGAGAAGCTTCACGGCAACTCTTTTTTGATGAATGCTATCCCAAGCCGAAAATACAGCACCTCCACCTCCGGCGCCCAAGGGCTGAAGGTCACTAAAATAAGGAGGCAACCCCTCCTCGAGCGCATGAGGTGAGCTACTCATCAATGATCGCGCCGCGTCATTCTGAAGCCTTAAATCCCGTAATCAGCGCCGAGCCCAAACCAAAAGCCCGACGAGCCAAGCCCAAATTGAAAACGCCCAATGAAGTGCTCGTGAGGCTGGTAACGAAGCCCTGTCTGAAAATTCAACCATGGATAGACAGGCCAAGGGTTACTTGGCCCGTAATCTCCATCGGCAGGACATTGACCGCCTGCGGATGGCGGGTTGCCTGGACCGACGCAGGGATAGAGATTCGTATAAGGGTCGGTAAAACCTGGCGTTCCGACTGGCACAGGCGCCCCAGCGTCATTGCCAAAATAGGCTTCCGTACGGCTGACATCACCAAGCGGGATACCAAGACCAGCCCCAACGCCCACCGTAAAATCGAGCTGCTTTACAATGGGAAAGCGCCAATCAAAATCGAAAGTTATGTAGAGAGCCTTGAGATTACTCTCAACTAACTCCCACATCTCCTCACTATCCTTCTTGCCCTTAAAAGGTGTGGGCTTCAAACCATAGCCAGCACCCCAAAGATTCAAAGCAATATCTAGATTCTCATGAAGAGATACGCCTGCCGCAACACCACCACCGTTTAAGACAGCCGTTCTTCCACCATCCACACCGAATACATTGATCAATGACTTAGGCAGGATGATCATTTTATAGCGAGCACCAACAAACCACTGAAGCTTCTTTGGTGGTGTCTTCTCTACTGCCGATAAAGAATCTTCGTCCTGCGAGTCAAGCTCTGTTGCTTCGGTTACCTGATCATCTTGAAGCTCGACAGCGTCAGTCTCATCTAGAGCGGAACTCTGTTCATCTTCATCCTCTTCGAGATCGACTTGTGCCATGGCAGAAGTTGAAATCGTGCTTCCTAAAAATAGAGAAGAGAGGAAAATGAATCGATTCTTTAAATTTTTCATATTCTTCATCGCTGCGACCATTCAAAAGTGGCAGAAGTGTGCCAGTACTTCTGACACAGTAAAAGAGCCATCCGACCAAGGAGCAGAAGAAAGATGTCTACAAGCCGCCCAGACCCATCGAGAAATCATGAATTCGCCAAGATTCTCACCCCTGAGGAGTACCGCATCACAAGAGAAGGAGGGACCGAACCAGCCTTCAGCGGAGTCTATAACGACGATAAACAACCCGGAAACTACCATTGTAAGTGCTGCGGGGAGGTACTCTTTCGAGCAGACGAAAAATTTGATTCAGGCAGCGGCTGGCCGAGCTTCTTTGCCAGCGCACCAGGAGTTCAAATCAAAGAAATTGAGGATACGAGCTATGGCATGCGCCGGGTTGAAATTCGCTGCCCTCATTGTGACGCCCATCTCGGGCATGTTTTTCCTGACGGACCAGCGCCCACCGGCCAACGATACTGCGTCAACTCTCTTTCTTTAAAAAAGTCAGCAGCTAAAACCCAAGACCGATGATGAAAATCTACAGCTATCCTCAATGCGGCACCTGCAAAAAGGCACTCGCCTGGCTCAAAGCCAATCAAATCGAATTTGAAACGATTCATATCGTCGACCAGCCACCGTCCCAAAAAGAGTTGAAAAAAGGGCTCTCTCTTTCAGAAAAGCCGATCAATAAATTCTTCAACACCTCAGGACAGGTTTATCGTCAGGGAAATTACAAGGAAAAGTTAAAGACGATGACGGAGGCTGCGGCTATCAAAGAACTTGCCAGCCACGGGAAACTGATCAAACGGCCCCTGGTGATCAGTGACGAATATTGTCTCGTCGGCTTTCGAGAAGAAGAGTGGGCCTCAGCGTTGCTTTGACGCGACGAGCTTAAAAGCTTCAGCGCAACGAGGCACAAACGTCGTCCCAAGAGCGTAGGAAAACCCCATCTATCGCCGCCCGATAAGGTCCTTTGGCAGCAGACATCTTATTTTTCCAGACGCTTCGCTCCTCTGGCTCGAGAATCAACAAGGCCTCGAGCGATGCTAGAGCCAAAGGAAGACCATCTTCCGAGCTCAAGCCATGCACGAGCTCCATGACGCGCGACCGCGCAAAAGAAAGAACTCGTGCATCACATCGGCGCGACAACTTCTTGAGGGCTAAAGTCCTCACAGACAGAGCATCGTCTTTTTTCAAGGCGCGCAGCAGACCATCGGCGACCTGAGCTGTCGTCCGGTCTTTTAAAAGACGAATCGTCACGCGCCTGACATCTGGGTCGGGCTCGCGACGCAGACGCCTCAAAAAAAATTCCTCCCAGTCTTCGTTGGAAGCAAGCGAAACCGTCGACTCCAAATCCTTCGCCTGCATAAAAACAACGCTTGCAAGCGCTTGAAGGGCCCTTCTACGGACAAGCGGGTAGGGGTCTTTCTTCGCCAGCTTTTTCAATCGAAGTAAGCTAGCTTCGGTATTCTCAATCGACACCAGCGACGTGGCTTCAGCGCGCACCCTTGGGTTCTTATCAGCAATGAGCTCATCAAAAGACAACTGTCGCCACCACCACTCCTGACTTCCGGGGCTAGAGCCCAGTGCCTCCAAAACTCGAAAACGCAGAGCAACCTTTTGCTGAGCACGAGTCTTGGACAACAAGGGTTCCTCGGCCGCGTGAAAAATTCGTGTCACCTCGGCTTGGAGAATTGGGCTAGCTGGAGCTGCCTGCACCAACAACGGCAGAAGTAACCAGGCTTCCTCGAAATCTCCCAAGGGCAAAAGAGAACTGAGCTGCTCCTGGTAAAGTTCCGAGGCCTCCTCAAAGTATTCCTCGCCCGCGACAAGGGCTCCGACCCTCGCTCGACGGGACACGCCCTCGAAACGACCCAGCTCCTCAAAGTAAAATCGTCGCACCGAGGCATCTCGAAGCCTCTTCCGCAGTTGACCTCTCAGCTTCACACTCAGATTTCGCCGCGCTGATGATAATTGATGGATGCTCTCTAATACCGCCTCTCGAGGAGCTATTTGCGCAAGGACATCCAAAAACTCCAGACGACGCTGAGCGGAGAGCTTCTCTGATCGCAAGGATTGCTTCAACAAATCAGTTGCATGCCTTTCGTGAGCTAAAAGATAGTCTTGAGCCTCTGCCTGCAAAGGCTCATCAGCGTAAAGTAAGGGCAATAACGAGACTCTTGCCGCCAATTTCGCCTGAAGCCCCTGCGCCCATTCAAAAACAAGTGCGCGCTGAGCAGCACTCAACCTCGGCCAAACAGACTCCACCTGTTGAATACCTGCCTGTTCCTGAGCCTGCAGACGCGCAAGGCGCCAGGGTAACTCAATCATTGACGCTTCAGCGAGATTTTCTGCGACCTGACTCTCTTCGGCGCTCAACCGCAGACTCAGTTCTCTCAGAGCAATAGGTTCTTTGGGCTGCATTAAGCCCCAGCATTGAGCCTGCTGCTTTTCCTGAACGAGCGAAAAAAAGCCATCTAACTGACCCTTCTCCGCCTCAATACGGAAAACATTCTTTTCGTTGAAAAGGAAAAAAAATCCAGGCCGCTGACCAGAAAACTGAACCTCTAACCCCTGCACACGTTCTGAAGTCAACGGCGAATCGACCAACAAGAGAGTACCGAAAGGCTGGTTCCACGGGCTCTTCCCTGCAGCTGCCCGAGCACCCGCAAATGGCAACTCGGCTCGTGCCGGATCTTGAAAACGACCATCTTGTAGGGGCGCCGCCTGAACAGCTTTGCTGCCTCTCAGTGGAGTTCCAATCTTTTTCGTCGCCTGCTGGCGCTGGACCCGACTCAATAAGGGCTGTGCAATCGGCACCAGGCCTCGCGCTGCCTGACTCAAACGATAAGTTAAGCCGGGCAAGACTCGCCCACATATCTTTCGTTCACTCTTTTGGCTCAGGTAAAGCTCGGCGCGCCCCACCTTTTCGACAATCTCAATCGTCCTCTCCGCACTCTTCGTACGAAGATGACCAGCGAGGAGTAAGCGAGGTGACTTCTCACCCTCTCTTTCTGCATCGACTACGATAAGCCGGTAGTCGGAATCTCGATCTTCTAAAAGCAAGGCTCTGCCACCCCGCTTGAGATCTAATTCACGCACCACCCAGCGAGTGACAGCCTGGTTGAGAGAAAGGCTCTGGAGCAGAGCATCCGATTCGTTGCGCACCTCAAAACGAGTGCCGGAGTGATACGTGCGCACCCCGTAACGCGATGTTGTCCCAACAAGCTCAGCAACCAGATTCAGACGCTCCTCAGCCGCGGCCGGAGCTGCATCGTCCTCTGCACTGTCGATACGAGCCTGT
Organism: Polyangiaceae bacterium; assembly: GCA_022447485.1. GTDB lineage: Bacteria > Myxococcota_A > Polyangia > Polyangiales > Polyangiaceae > NIC37A-2. The sequence goes on from JAKVCH010000015.1 coordinate 9,403, forward strand.
GGTACCTTTTCAGATGAATTGGGGGCGAGAGTCTCCGCAGAAGCTAGGGAAGAAGCCAAAAACGCGAGCAGAAATACGCAGAGTGATCGTCGTTTCTGCTGCTCGATCTGTTCAAAAAGAACGGTCGCGAAAAAGAACGGGAACATCGAAGAATGCCGAGCACACATCGTGGTCATGTTGGCAGGCCATCATAGGTCTGCCAACAGAGCTAAGTCTCGCTCTTGCAGATTTCAAAAGAAAAGCGCCGAGAATAAAGATTCTGAGTGCTCTCTTGAGCCTCAAAGGCTCAATTCGACCAATCCCTCAGCTGGAGGCTCGGTTCGTCACTTCACCTCCGCTAACCGCCTCGACCACAGAAAAGCGTCAACACGCTGTCCGTTCAACACCAAGTGTTCAGGCAGCCGGCATGTACGTCGGTAACCAGCGAGAACAAAAGCTGCCGTTAATTCAACGGAAGAAGCTGGCGTAATTGAAAAAGCTGAAACAATGCCAGCTTCAAGCATCTCATCCCCAAGATTCTGCAATGCTGCTGCGGTCAGCCAAATCTCTTTCTCCCCGCGAGGAGCCGCCAACAAATCAAGATAGGCGTTATCAAAGCAAGGATTCTCCTCCAAGCCGACGAGCAATGAAAACCCACCACGCGCCGTGCACAACCACCGTTGCTCTTCAACATCACGGCCAAAGTGCTCAAACTCGGTCAACGCACGACCCGTTCGCTGGGCTAAATTCGTGGCTTTGGCGATATCCTTCTCTTTGGCCAGGGCAACCTTAACCTTTGGTAAGGTCTCCGGCGCCTTTGCGCGCACGAGTCGACGACCGGCTTGATAGGCGCGTTCCCCCCGATCACTTCCCGGCTTCGCATTGTTGGCCAAGGAACGGATCCTCGTCCCCGACTCCAATACTGACCGATCTTCAAAGGAGCGACCTAGGATATAAGCATCGCTACGCTTATAAAAGCCAGGGATGCTTCCTTCTTTCTGAAAGCCCATCCGCGACCATAAGGCCGACTCTTCTCTTTCGACGACCACAAAAGCTCGTTCGATACCCTCAGCGGCGGCGACCGTTTTGATCAACTCAGCCTTTTGGTTCTGACTGCCAGAACGAAAATCTATGATGCGCATCGCCCGCGTACGACGATTCACCAAAAAGCACAGAGCAAGGTCGCCCTTGGAGTAGTGAATCTCCTCGGACACCAGATGCGTATCCGGTTCGAAGTCAAAAAGTGCATCACGTACTCCAGACTGCAAGTGCTGCAGGCCCAGCATTGCCGCCAAGTCTGCCGAGACATTAGGCAGGCCCGTTCCTGAGGAAAGACCAATTTCCGAGTGAGAAGGGTCGGCGTGACCTGCCAACCCGCCGGAAGCATGAAATTCAACTGCAGAGAGTGACTGTTGATCATTAACAGCCCCGAGATGATTGACTCCGCCTGCCGAAAGCCTCTGACCAGCGGCGAATTGAGCAGCGTCACTCGGGAGAGACGACTGTTGATTCGCTAACTGAGGCTCGACCAATTGAGCATCCGCGTGAAGCAGCTGAGAAGCTGATCCTTGAGCTCCGTTTTCAAACGGTCCAGTTTCCGATCCTTCGGCTTCTTTCGACGCCTCGTCTCGTCCTGCCGTCACGCCGCTCAAGACTGCTGATTGTCCAGACATATTCCCTCCCTTAAATGATGAAAATACCGACTCTTCCTTATCAAGAGCCCTGTATTTCCCTAGTTTTCAACTCCCCAGTTTGTGAACGGTTCGATAGAAGTTTCCGTTAAAATTTGATGAGAAGTCTCATTTCTCAGCACCCCAATAAGGGAAACTGAACTCTTGTCGAGTACACCCGATAGCCGGTCCCCACCAACTCCCGGGTCTAAAATGCGCTAGCATTTTGAGCGGTGGTAAATCAATATGCTGCTCAAAAGTTCTCTACCCGAGTATCATTTTTGTGGGACGTAATCCGACTTAGGGTTAGTAAACTGACTTATGATTACATCATTCAATGTTCAGTAGGTCATTCTTGAACCCAGCGTATCGTTACGCCTTGGAGCGTCCTTGGCGCTCCGGCTCAAATGAGCGCTGCTTGAAGTCCGCCGCGCCGACGAGACCTCGACCAAGAGTACACGACCGCTTCTCCGTTCGAAACGGAGAATAGCTTGAGTGATGCCCTCGAACCCCCGGCTTAAACGAAATCGACCTCAAGGCGATCCAACACCTCGTCGAGTCGTTTTCGTTGCACTGAAACCCGAGTCGGCATGCCCCCTTCAATCCCCAAGAGAGTGAGAAAATTGAGGCCGCTATCAAACGGGGCGGCAAGAGTGACCGTTTGCTGATCGACAACCATACTTATCATTTCCAACTTTTGACCCAAAAGAAGAAGCTCCGTTTTATCGAGTCGACCAAATCCCTCAGAGATGTCGACGTAGGCCAGCCCCCCTCCAAAACGCCTGGAGTAGCACTTATATTTTTGAGCAGCACGACGAGTTTCTTTCTCAATGGGAACCAATTCTCCGGCAGCCTGGTCAACTTGAGACCAAAGGGCGCGGTCCTGACATCCACCCAACATCAAGCGAACAACAGAACGTAAAAGTTCTTGATCTCGAGGCCGGGCTCTTAACGCGCGATCAATCCGCTGGGCATTTTTACTTGGCTCACCCAAGCGAGTGTCGATGGCGTGAGCATCAGCGTCGCAACCCTCGAAGGGTTCCGCACCGCCGTTCAACCACTTAGCAGCGCTCGCTAGTCCATCGAAGTCAGTATGACAGACGATTGTATCAACCTCTCCGACTTGAGCGACAACCTCCGGCGTGATCATCTCTGGACACGCTCCGTGCTCTGCTTTCGTCGAAAGGAAAAAGCGAGGATCAGAAGCGAAACGCTCATGCAGTTCATGATCGTGATGATCCACCCACCCCACCAGGCGGTTTTCTAATTGACGGATAAATTTACCCGTCACTTTCTCGAATCCCCCGCCCGTCGAGGCAGCGAAGGCTATATCAAGAACGACGACACGGCCTTCTAGTTGAGAGGCTTTCGGCAGCTTGCGGGGTGTCCCAAATCGGAGTTTCACAGCACCAAGGTGAAGGATATTTGAGCGTGTAACAAGGTTCGCCTCGATGGATAAGCGACGATGTTGCTATTTTTTCATCAAGCATCGCCTGCAGGCTTGAGCGTGATAGGGTGCGGCCGTGAATCGCGAAGCTCTCTTTGAGGCCCTGAAAAAGCCACTCCTCGAAACAAATCTCGATGTCCTCGGCCAAAAATATCGGGGAAAAGTGCGAGATTGCTACACCACGGCAGCAGGAGAGAGGGTCATAGTGGTCACAGACCGCATCAGCGCCTTTGATAGAATACTTGGCGTCCTGCCTGTCAAAGGCCAGTTATTGAACCATGTTGCGGCGTGGTGGTTCGAAAAAACAAGAGATTTGGTACCGAACCATGTGATTTCCACGCCAGATCCAAACGTGATGATTGCAAAGGAATGCACGCCACTACCCGTGGAAATGGTGATGCGCGCCTACCTGACGGGGACCACTTCAACTAGTATTTGGATGCACTACCAGGCAGGGAAGCGCGAATTTTGCGGACATCGGCTCCCGAACGGACTTAAACAACATCAGGCGCTGCCTGAGGTCATCCTCACTCCGAGTACCAAGGCGGCTCAAGGCGATCACGACGTCTCAGCCTCTCGAGACGAAATTTTAAACATCTCGGGGATGCCGGCAGCAGACTTTGATCGAGCGGCCGAGCTTGCCGCTCAGCTCTTCGCCGCGGGCCAACGTATTTGTGCAGAGCGGGGTCTCATACTCGTCGATACGAAGTATGAGTTTGGCAAAACCCCAGAGGGCGAAATCGTGGTTATCGACGAAATTCATACTCCAGACAGCTCTCGCTTTTGGTTTGCCAACACCTACGAGGAACGGATGGCGGCTGGTGAGCCTCCCGAAAGTTTCGACAAGGAATACTTGCGTCGTTGGCTCGCAGAATCTGGTTTTCGGGGAGATGGACCCATTCCGGAGATTCCGGATGATGTACGCGTCGAAGCAACCTTGCGCTACCAGCGAGCTGTCGAGCAGATCACTGGTGAAACTTTTCAACCGAACCTTGAAGAACCCGAGCCCAGAATTCGCAGAAATCTCGGCATTTGACCCCGGGCTCTTGGCGTGGCGAGCATGACTTCAACGAAGAGCGCCGGCCTATCAACCCCATGTCAGCATCCAACTCTCATCTCACGACTATGAACGACAACGACGTATACATCCTTGCCGCAAGACGAACCCCCATCGGATCCTTTCTAGGAGCTCTATCGACGGTCACCGCACCCCAATTGGGCGCAGTGAGTATCGAAGCAGCTTTGACCGATTCAGGAATCGCTCCTGATTCAGTGGACGAAGTAATGATGGGAAATGTTCTCTCTGCGGGCATCGGGCAGGCTCCAGCTCGCCAAGCCTCGCTTGGTGCCAAGCTGCCGGCGAGTATTCCGACAACAACGATCAGCCGAGTCTGTGGTTCCGGTCTCCAAGCTCTTCTGCTCGGCGATAGAGCTATCCGCAGTGGCGACGCGAAGGTGATTGTTGCCGGAGGCATGGAGAATATGTCCCAAGTGCCCCATTACCTCCCCAATAGCCGTGTGGGACAACGGCTTGGTAATGCCTCTCTCGTCGATGGGATGGTCCACGACGGCTTGTGGGACCCTTACAATAACTTTCATATGGGTGAAGCAGGTGAACTCTGTGCCGAGAAATATCAGCTCAGCCGGGAAGACCAAGACGCTTTCGCAAGGGCAAGCTACGAAAAAGCCCTCGCCGCACAAAAGTCCGGCGCGTTTGACGCAGAAATCGCGCCGGTGACCATACCCAATCGCAAAGGCGAGCCGACGGTGATCGCAGAAGACGAAGAGCCTGGCCGTGGTCGATTAGATAAATTTGCTAAATTGAGACCGGTATTCAAAAAGGACGGTACCATCACCGCAGCAAATGCGAGCTCAATCAATGACGGCGCGGCGGCATGCGTCTTAGCCAGTGGCGCGTTCGTGAGAGAGAAAGGCCTACAGCCCCTTGCGAAAATTGTCGGCAAGGGTCTCGGTGCCCAAGCGCCAGAGTGGTTCACCACTGCACCGGTCTTGGCAATCAAAGCAGCCCTCGAGCGAGCGAACCTCGAAGCGAGCGATATCGATCTCTGGGAGATTAACGAAGCATTCAGCTGCGTAACCCAGAGCTGTGCTTCTCTTGCTGGCGTAGATTTAGAAAAGGTGAATATCAACGGCGGTGCCGTTGCCCTAGGCCATCCAATTGGAGCGTCCGGGGCTCGAATCCTCACAACCCTGATTCATGCATTAAAGCGCACCGGAAAGAAGCGTGGCTTAGCAACTCTATGCATTGGAGGAGGTGAGGGGGTCGCGCTGATCGTCGAGTCAATCAACCCCTGACGCTCTCTGCTTCGAAAAACTTCTCGGGCTCTGTCGCTGATTCCAACGACCGAGCCTGCTTTCGTTTTAAGAAGTAAATTTATGCTCCAGTGCGGCACAAACTGCTGGAGGAGCATAACGAGACACATCCCCGCCATGACGAGCAATATCTCTCACTAAACTTGCTGAGATAAAACCGTAACCGGTTCGAGTCGGAAGAAAGATCGTATCTAGTTCATCGGCTAGGTCGGCATTCGCTTGAGCTAGAGAGAGCTCATATTCAAAGTCGCCGCCGACTCGTAAACCTCGCACAATCACGCTCGCTCCAGAGCTTTTGGCAAAATTGACCAAGAGGCCGTCGAATGATGCCACCTCCACCTTGGGTATCTCCAGACAGACAGCCTTCAGAAATTCCAACCGTTCCTCCACGTCAAAAAGTGGGTTCCGCGATGGGTGACGGCCCACTGCAACAATTAAACGCGGAAAAAGCTGAGACGCACGACGAACCACATCAAGATGCCCGTGAGTCATCGGATCGAAACTGCCAGCGTAAATAGCCGTTAGCGGGCTCTGGCTCATCATTGCGCTCCAGACGTCGGCGATGACTGCCCCGGAGACGCTTTCGGTGCTGATGGCTGTGCCTCTTTCCCAGGAGCGGCTGGCTCTTGGCTCTCTGCCTTTTGAGAATCAACCGAGTTAGCTTGGGGCGCACGACCCATCACCCCCGCCAAGGCATCTCCTGCACGCCGCTGAGCTGCCGCTGCAGCCTGACGTCGTGCTTCAATTGCCTCAGGGGGCAAATCCTCCATCCACAGAATCTTTCCTTGCTCAGCAAAGGTCATGCGGAATGATGCAAACAAACCCGATCCGGCCAAACCATCGAGGTCGACACCTAATTTTTCTTCTATCGGTTGAAGATCCATACCGCTCACTCCGGGAACCCGCGGCACCTCAAAGGCGCCAAGCCCAAGAAGAGGCACCACACCATGCTTCAGCTCTCCTCCACCTGGCATTGCTGCAAAGCTTGCCGGATCCTGACCTGCCTTTTCCCAGCCCGCATCATCTAACGCCAAGGGAAAGAGCAAGGATGAATTCACCAAGAGAATCGCGCGGGGAGCCGTCGGACCTTTTCCAAATTGTCCCGGCATGACCATCGCAGCACCACGATAGTAGCCGGGCATAATTGTCGTTGCTGCTGGGGGTGCAGGGGGCTCAAAAGTACGCACGACAAATTGTTGTCCGGAAAAGTCAACCGTTGCATTCAAACGCCGCAACAGGTTTACACCTAAAAGCATCTTTACAGGTGCCCCGACCTGACGGCTGATGCCAGCCAGATCACGACCCACAGCTGGCACGTCGCTGACCTCGATGCGATTGCCAAAGCGCAAAGAAACCCAATCGCCCTCCCCGTCTTTCGAATCGATTGCCGACTCAGCAGTATCAGTCGCGATCATTGCCAAGGAAGGCTCACCATTCACTTCCAAGGAGATGATCCACGTCGTGCCACTGGCGGGTAGCATCATGGTAACTCCGACTAAACCTCCTGAAAGCTCGTAGGGTCGTCGACCGCGGCCATTATGAGCTAGTTCAGATATTTCACTCGCCCATTCATCGCGATAATCAGGATCTAATGCCAAGGAATCTAATTCATTTGCTGTCTCTTCGATCTGAAGGTTCTGCCAATAGGCTCGTGCTCGCAAAGCTGCAGCCTCGCTACCTGTTAGGCCTTCTAGAGCCTTGAGAGCACCCTCAAAATCAAGTTGCGCAAGCGCAACGTTCGCCGCGAGCAGGCGGACGCTGGGCTCTGTGGGAAGCTCCTCCAAAGCATGCTCACTCGCCAATTGAGCATCTTGAAGTTCTGCGTGCGCGTAAGAATGTTCGGCTCTTTCGTACCACTTGCGGGCCGTTTCTGGCCACTTTGCTGGGCCCGTTCCACCGCAGCCGCTCCCAAGAATGCCAAGAAAAACGAGAAGGGATCGCAGAACGATCGTCCGCGCACTTCTAGGAAAAAACACCCCCAAAAGGTCTGCTCTCCGGAGACAATCCCTCTTACTCCCCATCGAAGTCAATGAGCCTATCGATAACAGAGATCGAATTTGAGTGACTCCACTCCGTGCAGATGGAGAAGACGCTGAGTTATTCATGAAAAAACGCTCCACGCGAACTGGATAACCTATCATTCTCCCAAATGCACCAAAGGCGCTAGGAAACTGAAGTTTCCGTAGCGCCTTTGTCGAAGGGCTGTCTTGATTCTTCTCAATACGGAAGAATCAATTCACCAATTAACGGCTTTTCTTAGCTGCCTTCTTCTTCTTAGCTGCTTTCTTAGGAGCTTTTTTGGCTGCCTTCTTGACAACCTTCTTTGCTGCCTTCTTTGCAGGGGCCTTCTTCCCTACCTTCTAAGCAGCATTATTGTCAGACTACTTTGCAGT
>JAKVCH010000150.1 GCA_022447485.1 Polyangiaceae bacterium
ACGCGGTGCCATAAGCCTCGGTCCGGAACATTCGCGGCTTCCCGGTAGGCACGATGATTGCGCTGACGCAACTCGTGAACAAATCGATCTGCATCAGCCTGCTCTCGAAAGGAGGCGACTTGAATCACAAATGCGCCTGGACTACCGCTCTCAGCAAGGGGTGCGTCGCTCGAAAAACTGGCGGCATCGCTTGCTAGCCTAGTCAGGCCATCCTTCGGCTCCTTCGTGACCTCCGTAGCGTTCAGCAACGCTCCAGCTGGTTGAGGCGGTCGCTCCAAGTTGTCTGGATAGGCGATCTCCACCTCCCCCTCTTTCGTAGGGCGTTTGATCCGACCGCGCTCATCCTTGACAGCAACCAATGCCGTCGTCCTCTCGGGAGAATCACTCAACACCTCGGGAAAACTCAACTGTCCTGAGTTCAACTCAAGCTGCTGAGGTGTGCCTTCTTCGGCTTGTGCGACAAGAACGCTCAACGGATCGACAGTTGTCGACGTCGTGCCCTCACTGCGGTCGCTGACGGCAACGCCGACAACAACAAGAGATGCTCCGCCGACTACGCCCAAAATCAAAGTCGTCAGACGACTCGTCGCAGCACGCGAACCTTCTTGGATTTGCTCGAGGTTTCGATAATTCACGGGCGAGGACTGCATAACGCTCTAAAAAGCATTATCCGGGCAAACCGGCCCAGTTTTATGCAACTTCTCCGCTCGGGCGCCGGTCTCCCCTACTCGTCTTCAGCCAACGCGGGCAACTGTGCAGCCTTCCAGCGAGTTTCTTGAATTTCCAAAAGAGGGTCAGAATCAGCCACAATTCCTCCACCAGCATAATACCGCGCCTCGTGCCCTTGAATCGTTAAAACCCGTATCGCCATCGAGAGACGTAATCGGCCCGTTGATGAAAAATAACCGATCGCACCAGTATAGAGCCCGCGGCGATCTCTCTCCAGCTCAGCAATGTACTCCATTGCTCGCACTTTCGGCGCGCCAGTAATGCTACCGCTGGGCAGCAGAGCCTCTAATAATTCATCTAGGCCAACTGACGAAGGGATCTGAGCCTCTACCTCGGCCTCTCGGTGATGGACCGTGGGATAGCTTCTCACGTGTGGCAGCTGTCGAAGGTGGACCGAGCCAACCTCTGCCAAGCGTCCCAAATCGTTGCGTTCAATATCGACAACCATGGTCAGCTCTGCCTGCTCTTTTTCGCTCTGATCAAGCTCTGTCCGGAGTCGCTCGTCTTCCCTTTTATCGGCGGATCGGGGACGTGTCCCCTTAATCGGTCTCGTTCGCACCCGACCGCAAGGCTCCAGATCTAAAAAGAGTTCGGGAGAACTTCCTACCACCTGGGTATCACCTAAATCCAACGCCAAAGCAAAAGGGGCCTCGGCTTTCGCCCCCCAGCTATGGAGTAAATCGAGAGCATGACCTTCGACGACGAAGTCAAAGCGCCGAGCCAAATTCACCTGATAGAGCTCACCGGCTGCGATGGCCTCCAAAGCCCGACGAATTCGAGACTCATGAGCCTGGGGCTCTTCCTCGGCGACCAGACGGAGGTGAGTCGATGGCTCAGACGGAGATGCCTCTTCGTTAGCGTCGTCAATCAATCGCTTGAGAGCAGCAACCGCTTCGTCGCTTTCGCCCTCAATCACCAGCTCCACCTCATCATCGAGAGACTGCTGTGGGCTTCTGCGAAAGCAGGCGCTTGCTGGGTAATGCAGGTAGCGATTCTCGGCAATCCAAGGCTCTTCTCTGGCATCATCCCCCCCCCGCTCAGCCTCCCGGTACGTTTCGTAGGGCAATACCAAAAGCCACTCCACCCGACCTCGTGGCTGCTCATCGCCCTCGCCCCTGACCTGCGAAGGTAGACTGGCGCTGATCCTCTGAAAGGGTAAGGAAGAAGACTGAACCATCCGATCGGGCAAGGCTCCTACGTGCACGAGGTCTTCATCTTGTAACCAAAAAGCGCGATCGGCATGGCGAAGAGCCTTTCTCAATTGACGCAAAGACGCTCTTTGAAGGCGAAGGGAGCTCACGGGTTCACCGACAGGATAGCTCCCGAAGGAGTCACAATCGCCTCTTCCAATGGTGCTCGAACCTTAGCCCCGCCTAAGATCAAACAATTTCGCACCAGTCCTCGCCCCAGAAACTCCACCGCTTTGCCGACAACGCTGCGCTGCACCTCCACCTCTCCCTGAAGCCGAGCACCCATCGGGTTTTCGCCCACCGCCTGAGCATCGAGCCAATTTAAGTTTGCGGCGAGGAGCCCCTCAGGAGTGCCCACATCGAGAAACGGAGTCTCCACCAGATGGGTCTGAATACAGCCCCCTCCACGCAAGATCGGCAAAGCAAAATCACCCACAAGGCAGCCGAGTGATGGCAACGTCTCTTGAACCCCAACCCCCAAGTAAGACACCCCCATGTAGTTTCCAGAGCGAACCTCTTCTCCGAAAACTTCGCCCCGCAACCTCACGACCTCACCCTGGGCACCAATCCCAACAGTACCCGGCATTGCTTTTCGGCTCTTGTCGGCCCCAGCCTGGCGAGGAGTAATTCCAGGGCTGACTGCGAGCACCAGACCATCAAAGTTCCTCTTCATCAGGGCTTTGATAGGAAGTTAACCGACAATGTCGCCATTGACGACGATGAGGTGCTGGCGAGGCAGTAGTTGCAGTGCTGCTTTGACGCCTCCCGCCGTCCCAAGAATCGTCTCTTCATGACTCAGACTCACAGCAAACTTCAGGCGCTCAACCTCCTCTCGAATCTGCGCAGCGTGATGATGGGTATTCACCGCCAAATGCCCAGCTCCAGCAGCATGAAGCTCAGTGAGGGTCGTCGCTAAGAGGGACCGGTCGCCTAAGGGCACGAGGGGCTTCGGAATCTCCTTCGTCAATGGCGAGAGACGAGTTCCAAAACCAGCGGCAAGGACGAGGGCTGAGAAAGGCTGAGCGGGAGAAGTTAAATCCACCACGAAGCTAAGACAACAAGCCGCAGCGGCGAACGTCAATCGAAAAACTCGCAATCGTTGGTGGACTTATGCTAGCGCAGGGCCATGGAGTATCACGACAGCTTAGTTGGCCGAAGTCTCGTCTTCGTCTTCAGCGGGCTTCTCGCTTTTGGCTGTAAAACAGGGGCCGTTGCGGTCGATGAATGCCGTGAGCTCCAGGAACTTCGTTGCGAAGGGGCGCTTTTCTGCGGAATTGGCGAAATCCGAACCCGAGACGACGTGGCGGAGTGCAAGCGGTTCTATCGAGATGAATGCCTCCACGGCATAGAAAATACCACGCCACCGAGCAAAGCCGAACACGAAGTCTGCGTTTCAATGGTCCAATCGGCGATTACCTGTGCAACGGAAGATGTCTTGGACTACTTGGAGGATGGGGAATGGCTCGAGGACCCAGAAACCCCAGTCGAGTACACCTTGGCAAAGGACTGTGAGGGCGTCGATCCGACGCGCGATCCCAATGGTCCTGTACTGATTGAGCCACCAGCGAGTATCAACCCGGCCAACCCGAGTGTTTGCGGAGTTGTGCGCTCTCCAGCCAGCTTTTATGACTGCGGCTACGTCAACCTCCCTTCCGATGAAAATAATGGCGCCGCGGGGGCGAATAATTAAAGGTTCGAAGAGTATTCAATGAACAACTTCAAACATGCTGCTCCGGGGCGACAATACAGGTCGCTCGCACAACAACTCCGCGTTGGTAAAATCTTTCTCGGTTGCCTGCTCTCTTTGCTTCTGATCACAGCCTGTTCTGCCCAGCCCAAGGCGAAAAGGCCCCCCGTGCGCAGAGAAACACCTGCCGAAGAAATTCTGCGCATTGCTACGACCTGGTCAACTTCATTCGAGGAAAAAGCATTGCTCTCTGCTCCCAGTCCTTTGACTTTTTCAAATACCCGGCGGGAGAGCATTATTACCCTCGATGAAAAGAGCGCGACGGAAGAATTGCTGGTCAACGAAGAGCTCGGATTGAGAAAAGGCGGAAAAACACAGTGTCGCGCAGGCACAAAGACTGCGTTGAAGTTGCGCTGGGGGCGGTTTAAGGGCGCAGCAGCTGTGGAGCTCATTCGTCCAGCGATTCAATTGAAGAGAAGCTGCTCAGTTCCCGCACCGGAGAACCGCTTCGTCGAAGAACGTAAAAAAGTGCTTTTCGTTCTTCGAGAAGAACAGCTCGTCGCGGTCAAACCACCCCTAGAAAATCGAGTCTATCAACCCATGTATTAAGTAGCCGGCAGCGAGCTGGACAACCTCCTCACCTTCTCCCCCAAAAACCCGGTCTTTTTAGCGTTTTGCCCCGAAGATAGGGCCCAATTCGCGGGAGCGAGGCTTTTGGTGTAGGAGACAGCCAGCATGTACGGAGAAAAGCAGGTTTTCGACCCCATCGCCCCCGGGGCTGATTCGAAGAATCGTGCTCGTCGGAGAATCGCGCAGTGGAGCATGATTCTCGCTGGATCGAGCCTAGTTTTTGGTGCCTGTGACCAGACGGTCTTAGACGGGGATCTCACTCCTCAGCCGACCAGGGTTCTTGTACGTCCCGCAGACTTCTTAGGCGATGTCGTCTGTTCAGAGCAGGAAGGTGGCCTTCAACTGTTTCAGGCGACTCTTTTGGACGTAAGTAACGGGCTGAACCCACCTTTTCAGCTACCGAGCTCCCAAGTCATTAGCTGCACCCAGACGGCTGTCTTCGAATCGATTGAACCGGGGCGCTTCTACTCCGCAAAAATTCAAGCCTTCGATCAAAGCAACCTGAGCCCCCAATACCCGGGCTCAGAGATTGTTGTGAATGAGGACGGTATGTCGATCTCGCCGCGTGGGACGACGATGTGTTGGGGCCAAAATGGTCAAGTGGCGCCTTCTTTTGGAGGAGCCGGGGGAATGGGCGGTAACGGCGGGGCCCAAGGTGAAGACGCCATCGGGGTGGAAGCTTTCCTGAACACGCCGGTGGCGGTGCAAGGCTGCGAACCCTTAGTCGACTCAGGAACCCCCGGACCGACGAGGGTAGCGATTGATATCACCGAAGCCCTAGGACAATTCCAATGCGGCGGCGGGGAGGGTGAGATTGAGTCGTTTCGTGTCGAGGTCGACCTCCCCTCTTCTGAGCAGAGTAACGACGAAACCACAGGCTCGACGAGTATGGCTCTCGGCGGCGCAGGTGGAGCTGGTCCAGATGATGATAGGACCCCTTGCGGTGAGCGAAAAATCATCGATGTCGAGCTAGCTCAACAGCAATGGGAGTTCGACGTATTTGCCTACGGCTCAAGCGCTTCGACGCCTGGCTGGTCCAGTCGTTGCCGAGCCTACAGCCGAGCCGGCGTGACCGTAGAGGCCAGTTGTGACGTACTCCTGCCACTGCCTTGAAGTAGAGACACGCGAAAGATAGGTCAGAGTCATGGCTCCCAGCTCGCAGTTTCAGTTCCCTCGCCCGGGCCCCGTGATGAAGTGGACCCTGATCAGCCTCTTTGCGATTTGGCTGATTTACGCCCTGGGGCTGAATTGGTTCGGAATGCCAGCCCAATGGTTTGAGATTTTTACGGCCCAGCCGGCAGACATTCTCCATGGCGAGCTCTGGCGACTCTTTACGGCTTCGCTCCTTCAAGAGCCTCGCCATACCGTAAGTCCGATCATTTTTGCACTCTTGGGAATTTACTTCCTCGGATGCAGCCTAGAAGAAAGTTGGGGCGGAAAACGCTTCTTGTACTTTATGGTGCTGAGCGGCGCGCTTTCCTACTTGGTCCAAGCGATTTTTGCTGTCGTTATCCCCGGTGCCATCTCGGCACGCCTCACAACTGCGCCCTACTTTGGAACCATGCCTGTCGTTTCTGCAATTGCAGTCGCTTGGGCTCTCAGCTTTCGAGGACAAACGGTGCGCCTCTTTTTTGCGCTTCCGGTGAGTTCCACCCTGCTGCTCTGGTTCGTTATTGGAGCCACGGTTTTAGGAGCCATTGCCGACGAGCAGTCCTATGCGGGGAGAATCGCACTTTTTTCTGGCTTAGGCTGGGGCTACCTCTTGGGCGGAAGCCAGCCCTCGCCGCTTCGAAAGCTCTACCTGCAATTGCGCCTGAAGCAGCTGGAAAGAGAGGTCTCCCGGGAAAAAAACTACCGGAAAAAGAAATTAAAGAAATCGGGCCTTCAGGTTGTTTCGGGAGGAAAAGACGATGACTCAAAGCCCGGGAAGACGTTGAACTGACTCTATGTTAACCCTCGGATGTCATGAAGACGCTTGTTGAACCCGAAGATATTCAACGTGGCCTCAGGCGCGTCGCCGGTGAGATTGTCGAGCGCCATCGAGGTTTAGAAAACCTGCTGCTCGTCGGGATCCGTCGCGGCGGAGTCTCAGTGGCGGAAGCACTCGCCCAACTCATAGCCGAGCATGAAAAGACCGTCGCTTCGGCAGTTCCAGTAGGTACTGTCGACATTAGCCTTTATCGAGACGATAGCGCTACGGCTCTGCCCAATCCCAGGATTGGTCCCTCCGAGCTGCCGATTCACTTGGAAAAACGCCGAGTGATTCTCTGCGACGATGTCCTGTTCACGGGGCGAACGGTACGAGCCGCTCTGGATGCGCTTCTCGACTATGGCCGCCCTGCCAGTGTCGAGCTAGCGGTACTACTCGATCGAGGAGGACGAGAACTCCCCATTCAGGCAGACTATTTAGTCCGCAATATCAATCTTGAATCAGGCCAACGAGTTGACGTGGTGCTTGAATCGAGAGCCCCCCAACGCTGGCGTGCCCTGAGTGTTCCAGTCGGCAGCCCCAGCATCCCTCCCCCACCAATCGATTAAGTTCAGTTATGGAAGACACTCCCCTACGTCACCTACTCGGCATCGAAGAACTCTCAACCGAGCACGCCTTGAGTCTGCTTAAGACAGCTGAGTCGTTTCTAGAAATCACTCGCCGCCCCATTCGAAAAGTTCCCACACTCCGCGGCAAGACCGTGCTGAATGTATTTTTCGAAAACTCGACCCGCACCAGAACCAGCTTCGAATTGGCAGGGAAACGCATGGGCGCCGATGTTGTCAATATGTCCGTGAGTTCCTCCAGCACGAAAAAAGGCGAAACCCTTTACGACACCATCGACACTCTCGATGCGATGCATGCAGATGTTGTGGTGATTCGACACCAAGCTTCCGGCGTTCCCCATCTGCTGGCCCAACGCAGTCGGGC
>JAKVCH010000151.1 GCA_022447485.1 Polyangiaceae bacterium
GTCAAGGATGAAGATGGCAAAGAGAAGGATTACTCATGGCCGGAAAGCTTTGAGATTCCTGACGGCAAAAAGAAGGTGAAGCTCGAAAGGTACATTAAGGGTGACCCAATTTCGAGGAGGCCTAAGGTGATTCCTGTTGATCCAGGATCACAGGCCGCCGTCTGTCCTGCCGATACCTTATCCAAGCTCAGGCGCGAGGTTGTTAGTCTCGAGAAAACGCTGAAAGGCGATCGGAGCAATCCTGCAAATGAAAAGCCTGGCTTAGCCGATATGGGTAAGTCTTTGATGGATAAGTTAAAAGACATCGGCGGCTGATCTAAGTTTTTGCGTTTGACAAAACCGAAAACACAGAGCGACGGTTAAGAGTCGCAAAGAAAGCAGAGAGAAGGGATAACCTTTTCTCTGCTTTCTTGATTTACGAACCCGAGGAGAGACTCTTCAGAGGGTCCAACCGAACCTTGACGATGTGTTTTTCGTCCGCTTCCACTACGGTCAGGCTCACCTCGTTGAGGGTGATTGTGTCACCGTTCGAGGGCAGCTGGCCAAAGCTCTCCAGCAAGAGGCCGCCAAGTGAGACATAGTCTCCTTCGGGAAGACTTGTGCCAAGGTCTCGGTTGACATCTTGAACCGGGGTTGATGCGTCAATGATCAGCTCTCCATTACTAGAGATGACTTCCTCACCTTCATCGACATCATGCTCGTCATGTATCTCCCCGACGATTTCTTCTAGGAGGTCTTCCAGGGTCACGCAGCCTGCAATCCCGCCGAACTCGTCCAAGACAATCGACATATGATGACGCCCTGCTCTCATCTCTTTCAGAACAGTGCCGGCGAGTTGACCTTCGGGGACAAATGAAACCGGTTGTCGCATAATCGCTGAAATCGGATGCTCTCCGTCGCCAGAGGCGAGCACACGAAGCAGGTCTTTTACATGCAGCATCCCAACGATATTGTCTTCGGCTTCGTGATATATCGGGTAGCGAGAATGTTGGGTCTTTGTGACAATAGCCAAGCTCCGTTGCGCCGTAATGTTTCCGTCAATCGTATCCAAGTGAATGCGGGGCACCATGACATCTTCGACAGTCACTTCATCAAATTCGAGAAGGTTCCGGATCATTGTAGATTGGTCATGATCCAGCGCACCTTTTCGCTCGCCTTCGTTGACCATCTGCTCTACCTCACCATCAATTAGACTCATGCTGGCGGGCCGTGGCTCTTCCGTGGCTGCCAATCGAGAAGAAAGCCAAGCGATCGGATCAGCGATCGGAATCAGAAAGAACTCCAGAGGCCTCATGATGCGAATGAGCCGAGGTGCCCACATCTCGGCCTTTCGTTGTGCTAGTTGGCCGAATATTTCTGCAGGCAAGGCGTAGGCGATGATTGAAAGACCGACTGCATAAGCCCAGGTGGAAAATCCTACAACGTCAGGTGTGGACCGGTATACACCTGACGGGTCTTGCGCTGAGCTGAGTAGCGCGGCTGAGGTGAGCAGCGCTGCTGAGGTGGCTACGCCCGCAACTCGAAAAATCAGCCAACGGGTCTCAATACGGAGTTGGAACTTTAAGTAGCGCTCTAGTGAACTACGTTGTGACCCCGATAGTGTCTCATTTAAGGCGAGTTTCCGCGCCTCGGAGAGGCTACCGAGGGTGGAGCTGGCGACAGCAGCAATGGCCGCGAGACACGCCGGTAGGAGACTGAGGAGGTCGAGATCGGCGGAGGCCATCACTTCTGACCTTCTTCGGAATCTGGGCTCGGTAGTCGAAACCCCCGTTGAACCAGAAGCGTACCGTCTTCACTCATGTTGAGGAGGGCCTGTTCCTTGTCTTGATAAAAAGCACCGAACACACCCTTGTGAGCCGACGCTGGGAGAGGGGTTTCGAGTTCGCTCATGAGTAGCGCTTGCCCGTGATGGACCTTCTGGCGCTCGTCTGCGCTCAGATCGATGGACGGAAGGGCCTGACGTACAGCTTGATGAATGCCGATTAACTTCGGCTTGCCGCGGTTAGGCGGTGGCCATGCTGTTGCTTCTTCAATGCTGAAGTTGCCACTACGCACCCGACGCAAAGAGGACAAATGACTTGGCACCGCGAGCCGGTCGCCGAGGTCGCGCGCCAGTGCTCTCACGTAGTAACCTTTGGATACTGAGAGCCGGAGTTGAACCTTGTCGGCATCGAGCGAGGCGACTCGGAGGTCATGAACCTCGATGTCCCGGGGCTCTAACTCAACCGACTCGCCCCGGCGTGCCTTTTTATATGCTCGCTCGCCATCGACTTTAATCGCGCTCACCGCCGGCGGTAGTTGTAGACGACGATCTCGTTCTGCAACCAGTGCCGAGTCCAAATCGCCCCTGTTGAGCCAGTTGTTGGCTAGTTGGACGCGCTTAAGCGAAACGCCTTCGGCATCGAGTGTGTCCGTCGATTGACCAAATGTAACCTCAGCGAGATATTCTTTTGACTGACCCGTGAGTAACGAGGACAGTTTGGTAGCCTCACCTAGGAGTAAAACGAGCACTCCTGTGGCCATTGGGTCCAGAGTTCCTGCATGTCCAATACGTCTTGTACGGAAGCATCGTCGTGCTTGATTGACAACGTCGTGGCTTGTTTGACCAGCTGGCTTGTCAACGATCAAAATGCCGTGGCTCTGTCCCCAGGGTTTGCGGTCACGTTTGAGAAGCCTTGCTTGGGCGTGAGCGTTTTGTAAGTCACCCCGCGGTGGCGGAGTGACGCTGGTTTGGTGTTCGGGGTCGTCTCCCGAATCGATATCACCTTTCATCACAACCAAATACTCTTACGTTCTTTTAGGCCAGCATGAAGCATCTGCGAAATAGAGCTGCGCACCTGCTCCGCAAGGCGACCGACTAAAACGTGATCTTGTGCCGCTTCTGGACCGTATTTCTCTACTGAAATAGGCTCACCAAAGCGCATCTGCCACTTCGTCGGTGCTGGCAGTAAACCAAGAGGCCCCAACGCCGGAAATGTCGGCGTAACAGGCAGATAATCCAGACCGAAAAGTTTAGCGAAGTTATCAAATCTATAAAGAATCGGGCTACTCTCTTCGGCACCGACAATCGCGCAAGGGATGATAGGGCTATTGGTACGCAAACAGAGTCGGACGAAGCCGCCCCGTCCAAATCTTTGGAGCTGATAGCGTTCGGAGTACTTCTTTCGTAAGCCTTCCGCTCCCTCAGGAAAAGCAGCCACCAGATGGTTTTTTGACAGCAACCGCGTGGCATTTTCTTGGCAGGCGCGTACTGCTCCAATTCTGTTCATTGTGACGCCGATAAAAGGCAAATAGAAGCTAAAGTCCTCTGCCAGCCAGCGTAAATCACGTCCCATTGGATGATCGAGACGCATGGCTTCCCGAAGCATCGCGCCATCAAACGGCAAGGTGCCTGAGTGATTGGAGACAATGACACCCCTTCCGCTACTCGGAACATTGTGTATGCCGAGTGTCTTTACCCGAAAGTAGCGCTTGTATAAAAACTGCAACAAAGGTCGCAGGCGCTGTTCGTACGTCGGATCCAGACCGAAGTCATCTACCTCTTGGGTCACACCGCGGAGTGCACTACGGCCTAACTTGCGGCGAAAGTATTCGCTTTCCAATAGCTCTCGGGCCGCGTCCACGGCTTCTTCCTCTGAATCAATGTCGTTTTCGAGAGCCTGGACATGAGGTGAGCTGTCTTCGCCGAGGTCACCATCAAGCTCGACGCCTGGGTTTTGCTCAATTAAGCCTTCGAGACGCGATTCTATCTCCCGTATGCGAGCTTCAACGCTCGCGCCTTCACCAAGATCAGTAATCTCTGCACTCTCTTGCGGCTCGTCGTAGCTCGGCTCTTGAAGGTTAGTGCGAAACAGAACCGGCGATCCAATACCAAGCAAGTCATCGTCATCTCCGTCAAAGCTCGCACTACCTGGTCCGTTGAGGTTGGTATTCGGCTGAGACGATAGGGGTGAAGCGGAAGCCGGACCTTTTTTCTGTGCAGTTTCTTTCGTCACGGGAGACGGTGCCTTTTCGTTTGCAGGATTCATTGAGGAAGAAGGTGGGTTATCGGTTGTTGTAGGGTGTCCGACATCCACTCTAGTCTGGCTATCTAGCTCGGATTGATCGGCTTCAAAACTAATCGCGAAGGCATCGTTCCGCCGGCGGGGCACCTTACTCAAAGTAGGGCTGCCAGGGGCTCTTTTGCGGTGCTTCACACCGCCACGTCTTGTGCGACGCTTCTGGTTTCCGGGACTCGCGGTTGTCGTCCTGGATGAAGATGTGTCGGATGATTCGTCTCGGCTCACGCTGGTTGCTCCGAAAGTAGCTGCACATCGCGAAGGTTCTGGGCCGCTCCGAGTTCTGCTATGGCTTCTTGGCTAGAGTGCAAGGGTACAAAACCGAGAACTCGTCGGGAGCGTTCCGTGTCTGCAACGCACGAGTATTGTATATAATCGGTAAACGATGAGGGGAGGGCATTTTTCCGAGCCGTCCATAATGTGGCGAGAGCCAGACGCACAAGCGGGCGAGTCATGGGTACCTTTTTACGACCTAAGAGCTTGATGATTTTACTATAGGGCAAAACCCCAGGTCCAGCGATGTTGAATAGACCCGTCGCGTCCGCATCGATCGCCCGCTTTAAGGCTGCGACCGCATCAGACTCATGGAGGAATTGCCAGAGAGGGTCGAAGCCGAGCACCGAGGGAATCGTGGACTTCGAGAAAAATCGTGTGAAGTGATTCGTAATTCCTGGTCCCACAATGGGCGCAGTGCGCAGGATCGCCACTTGTCTTCCCGCGCCTGGCTTTCCAAACTCGAGTGCATCCTTCTCGGCTTGCATTTTATCTCGAAAGTAAGGCTCGCGAGTGTGGGCACAGAGAGGGTGATGTTCCTCCAAAAAGCTGGGGTTCTTGGGGCTTGCACCGTAAAGAAAAGTTTGGCTCCAAAGGACAAAACGTGTGACGCGAGTTCTTCTACAGGCGTTAAGGACGTACATGGTCCCCACGCTTTCCAAGTAATGCGCTTCGTCCGGTTGGTGACTAGGTGTGTGGCGAAACGCGAGGTGCACGACGGTGTCGGCGTTTTCTGTCGCAAGAATATCAGCAATTTTATCTTCTGCCGTTCGCTCCATCAAGTCGATATCAAAGTGTTGGGTCTTAGGACCAGCGGTCGAGGGAGCCTGCTGGTCGAGGCTGAGGATTTTTCCTATGCGGGGGGCATCTTCCAGCACGCCGATGAGGTGAGTGCCGAGAAACCCAGCACTGCCCGTGATGGCAATGGTTCGCTGGAGGGATGATTCAGTCTGATCGGAAGCCATATCTGTTACAAGACTCCCACAATTCATGGGAGAAGGGGAGACGAAAACCATAGTTTAGTGCATGAAATTCACCATCTTTTTCTAAGCTCTGGGATGGTCCAGTTTTCGGAGCAAAGCCTTTTGAGATCATGGCAGTGGACGAGGCGATTCAGCCGCCCCGAGTACGTGGGCTTTTCATTCAAATCGTCCTGTCTTTTCGCTGTTCGAGTGCCTGGGAGATCAAACGCTGAAGATGCGCGCGCGCGAGGGGTTTAGCCAAATAGGGACAATCCTGCTCCTGGAAGTAGGCCCGGTCGGCTGCTGTATAAGCACTTCCACTAATAAAAACGAAGGGAGGCACATCTTTGGCTCGAGTCGTTTTTAGTCGAAAATGGAGCTCTCTGCCGCTGGTGCCGGGCAGCCAAAGGTCGCAGATGACCAGATCAGCTATCCAGTGTGCTTGACTTAATGCTATTTCCGCTTCGCTTGCTGTGGCGCAGGCTACAATTTCGTGTCCAATCAGCGAACGTTGCAAAGAGCGGCTAAACGCTGGGTCGTCATCGATTAAGAGGATGCGCGCTGGTACTGGAACACTTGGCCTTGGCGAATCCAGTGGGGTCGCCTGAGGAGTCACTTGAGGCACGTGTTGCCGCTTTTCAAGCAGTTCTGGGATCTCCAGCCTCAAGTGGTCGACGCTCGTCGTCAATTCACTATGGGTCGAGCTGAGTAAGCGGTAGGTACTGCTCGATGGTTGGTATTCACTTAGGTCTAATTCTCCTGGGTTTTTGACTAAGAATTTGAGCTGTAGCCGTTCACCTATGCGCCGCAGCTCCAGGGAGAGAGCGTGTCCGTTCCAAGGCTGGACAGTCTGGCTGCCTAGGGAAAAAAGTATTCCCAACAGTAGTTGCAAATGGTCTTGATGGTGACCCTGCACATAACCATCGGCAAACAAATCGGTATCTAGGTTGAGGCCGCGGTGCTCAAGTTCTGGGCGAGCAATGGCTACAGCTTCCCTTAAAACTTCGCTCACTTTCAAGGTTGTTTTTGAGGTGAGCGCGTTTTTACGCCGACCGCTGCAGAGTTGCTCCCGTATAGCGAGTGCTGTCGAGTGGATATCCTCTAAGCTCCCCATAAGTTGCCGAAGGCCTTCCATTCCCCAGCGCTCTGTGGGGGAAAAAAGAGGCATAGTCTCTTCGAGCGTGCGGAGGCTTTCCTCACACCGGATACTTAAAGAAGAGGCCGGTGCCTCCAGAGCATGGAATGAAGTTTCTAGCTGCAATCCTAGGGCGGCCAAACGATTCACTTCGCCGAGGGATGCCAGAACATCTTCGGGAGTATAGTTGGGAGGCGGGCTTGAGTCCCCGAGTGCCGCTAGGCTCTGCAGAATTTCAGTCCAAAGCGTTTGCGTTCTCTGAGTCATCGTGGGGTCAGTATCCCAGGCGATGAGCCAAGTCTTTTTTTCACCAGCGGTGAGCAGAAAGGCAAGACATCGCTGAGGGCTTCGGTCGGGCCTTGGGTGCGTCAAGCGCGCTCGATGGGCGGCGTCTTGCAACTCAAACGAAATCGGCAAAAAAGACGTTTTTTTAGATTCGATCTCTAATAGTGAAGGTCCTTTCTCCCGAATCAAAAGATCCCATCCAGGGTCGCCAGAATGGACCGGGCTCCTCAGAACAACTAAGCTCCGACTGTCTTCCACAGCGCTGACGTAGCGACATCGAAGCGCCGCGAGAAGAACAGCGCACCAGGAATGCAGCATTTCCTCAATGGTGGACTCCATCATCCCCGAGACCAAAGTTTCAAGCTGATGGGCCAATTCAGCATCTTG
>JAKVCH010000152.1 GCA_022447485.1 Polyangiaceae bacterium
ATTTCAAATGCTTGCTTCACAGAGCTCAACATCCTTGGCTTATCATCTGCAAACTGCGCAACGTTAAACTGAAGCAAGTACAGGTTATAAAGGTGGTCGCGATTGTCTTCGGTGCGAGCAATATTTTCGGTGCCCTGTTCGAGGACTTTACCTGCTTCATCGTAAAGGCGAAGTACTTGGTAGAGCTCCGCTAGAGTCACATAGAAATAAGGAACCCGAGGGTCATGCTCGATAGCTGCAGAAAAGTTCTTTAACGCGCCTTCGATATCGTCAGTCCACCAATCTGCCTCACCGAGAAGCTGGTAGCACCACGCACGATTGGGGTCTGCTTCAATGCACTTCTTGAGAGGCTCCTTCGCCTCTTCCCAAGCATCCGGATTATCACTCTCCGCCTGCTTAGTTAAGGCAAGCCCTCGCTTCTCCCAATAGTTGGCGAACTCCGGGGCCAAGGCCACAGCTTTGGAGAGTGTCGATGCCATTTTATCCCAATCTTCTTGCTTCTCATAAGCTTTGGCCAGCTTCCAGACCATGAGATGATTGGTGGGATCAAGCGTGATTGCTTGCTCGTACTTCTGAATCGCACCCGTCGGATTCACCTTCACCGCACGGTCGCCCTCATTCGCAAGGTTAATCGCTTCAATATGGTCGCGACTGCAGCCCATGGTGGAAAGACCTAGAACCATAGCAGCGCCAAGGGCGGCGCGCTTCAGCGTAGTGCTCACAGACATCAAATAGCTCTCTTTCGTACAATCTTCTCTAAATGGTCGGCATCGTCGAAACCGAGACACCTCACCGTGAAACCGACCGCTTGGGCGATTGGCATAATCTTCGCGGGCAGGATAGGCGGACGTACCCTGCGAAGTAAAGTAAAACTGTAATGAAATCGGCGCTTTCCTGAGAGAGCTGCTGGGAGACTCCCTCACACTCAACATCAGCTCAAAAAGGCGGTAAAGCATCAAAGCTCTGGACCAGGCCTGTCGACCAAAAGTACACAAAAGAAGAAAAGCCCCTCCGAAGAGTGGCTTTTTCAGGTTTTCCTCGAGCAAGAGGAAACGGTCGGGATCGTCTCTGCTCTGGCAAAGGCACCCGAGCCTCTTGCCCAAGAGCAGAAGCGATACAATCAGCCGGGGCTGAACATGATGGGATAGGTGACTCGCACGATGCCGCCCTCGGGCTGAGGGAAACTCAAGCCGTAGAAAGCCGAGATCACGCAGCTCACCACACCGCTATCTGGAATATCTGAGCCGCCATTACCTACGTTAGAAACCGCACCATCGCGACCAATCACGAAGCGCACACCGACGCGACCTTCGAGGTTCGGGTTACGGGCAAGACCCTGCTCGTAGCACATGCGGAAACGACCGAAGTTCTGACGGACGATACGCTGAATCACCTGAGGTGGCAGCCGACCGTTGACCGACGTTGCACCCATACGAACCTTAGGTGCACGGGTCTTATAAGAGCCGCCCAAGCGCCCATGACCAGAGCCGAAGCCCTGACCAGTACCAGTACCAGCACCGTGGCCTAGGCCACCAATATTGCCGAGACCAATACCTTCACCGCGACCACCGCCGCCTTCGCCAATGCCTGAGAGGCCAAGGCCTCCCGAGCCGAAAGCATCGCCAATCTCATCGCCCCACATATTGCCCTGGGCGCTCATTGCATCAGCACCGGAAGACGTCTCTTGTCCCCATGGAGCTGTCGGAGCGTTAGGGTCGCCTGAAGCGCCGGCGTTCAAAAGACCAATCATACCAAAGTCTCGGGCCTCACGAAGAGCCGCTTGCTTGGCCAGGTGAGGGTCTGGATTATCCGCAGGGCCTTTCACCGCATAGCGTTTATTCGTCGCCTTCGAGGACTCCTTTCCCATGGCTCCTTCTTCGCCGGCAGCTTTTGTTCCTGTACCTCCCGCCTCGTTATCTGTCGTCGCTTCGATCAGCTCCACTTCAGGCTCGTCTTGCTCACGATCTGCGGAGGCCTGGAGATATTGTTGAATCAAGAGCAAACGATCTTTGTCGAGTTCGCTTTCATCACTCAAACCTAAGGGTGGGACGAAGAACGCCAGAGCTGCAAGCAAGCCTCCAAATGTGGCGAAAGATAGGCCGAAATACATTGCGACGGACCAATCAAAGTTGGCAGCAAAGCCTTTTTGGATCGGCTGACCCGCTACGGTTGCGGTCACCGTAAAGACAAAACCATTCACCTCTACTTTCGCACTTGCATCCAGCGGCAAGGGTAATTGTTGGGCTCCCGCGAGTTCACTACACGGCTGAGCCTGCGCCCGAGCTTCATCGAGGCTCATAGGAGG
This sequence comes from Polyangiaceae bacterium, assembly GCA_022447485.1. GTDB lineage: Bacteria > Myxococcota_A > Polyangia > Polyangiales > Polyangiaceae > NIC37A-2. Next base: position 2,306 of record JAKVCH010000152.1, read on the forward strand.
CTGCCCATTCATTTCAACCGAACCAGTCGCTCCTGCTGGCAAAACTACGGCTATGCTCTTGCCATCGCCGATAACGATTGGAATTTGAGGAGCGGGAAGCTTTTCTTTTGGAAGGAGGAAGTCGACAGTCCTCTGGTTATCGCTTTCGCCTACGACGTAGGTGCGAGGGGGAGTTAAAACGCAAGCCGTTAAGATATTTCTACCCCAGGCAATGAGAATTTCTACCGCTGGGATGGCGGGACGCTCAAGCTCATTCGGTGGTAGGCCAGGTTCACTTTGCAGGAGCTCATAACAAAATGAGTCCCCCGGAGTCTCCTCATCTTCTCGAGCCAGCGGAGTGAAACGATTGACAGCTCCGGAAGAAAAAGGAGGAAAATCACCCGCAGAATTAATTGCTTGATGATGATTCGGTGGATTCATTGGGCCAAGGCATCCGGTTTCTATCCTGCTCATGAGGCCTCCTTCTTTGAGATGAGTTTTGTTGAGATGCTGAAGAAAGAAGGGAATCTGTCTTCTTTTTTTCAGACAGCGGCTGCGGCAAAAAGTTCGATTCTTTTCCTCTCAAGCGAGCAGGCGCAATCTCTGCAGGCGAATTTTCCAGGCACAAAATGAAAGGCGCCAAGAGCAAGTTGCCTGGACGAGGCTCTTGATCTTGGCGCTGCAGTGCGTCGGTTCTCAGTGACTACTCGAGGTCGAGGCCTAACCCGAGGGTGAGAATGAGATCGTCTTTGAGAGGTACACTGCCATCATCGAGTGGCGCCGGTTGTTCCAAGCGGTCGTAAATAGCGCCGAGGTTCAGATCGAGAATATCGGTGATCTCCATGGCTAAATCGGCGGTGCCGTGATGATAACTTTGTGCCATGTCTGTTGCGACGAGGCCAGAACTCCAGGTGATATCAAAGTCAATATCGTCGGTAATATCCCACTCAAAAAGTAGACCCGGACGAACAAGAAACCCGTCATCTTGGCTATTTCCACCGGTCGGCACTTGCAGGTAACGAGACTGTTGATAACCCAAGCCGAGGTCGAAGTCTAAGGTGACCGGTCCACGAGCGATGAGGTGGATACCTGCACCAGCAGCCGTAATCCAACGAACTTTGATATTTTGGAATTCGTCATACTTGGCTTCGGCGATGACTGGGATCAGATAAAACCTTTTCGAGATGAAGACTTTCACCTGGGAACTGCCCAGGTGTTTGTTCGCATTCACTGCATCATTCACAAATCCGTAGGTGCCGTCGTATTGCAGGAATGTATAGGTGAATTCATCACGGCGACTCAGGCGCGCCATGGCTGTATAATCAATACTATCTGTATTACCGTAGCGGCCTGTGGCTCCTAGGTTGACTCGGAGACCCCACTTGCTCCATTCAGTGTGGTTATCAGGAACAACGCTCAAGAGTTGCGCTCGTTCAATCGTAATTGAGCCGCCCTTTTGTAGCTGGATAGTGACACTACCATCGTCGTTTAGGTCTGCTTTACCGATATGAACGACTTGGTCGAGCATCACATAACGCATATCGTGAGGGGAATGGAACTCCTCCACATCTGCCCAGTCCACAGTTTGTAAACCGAATTCATCGCTATCGAATTCATAATCATCATCGCGCATTTTCTTGAAGTCGCCCTTGAGCCATTCGCCTGACTTCATCTTCATCCAGTCGAATTGGGTATCGCCCTCGCGAATCCAGGGCATGACCTCCGCATTCCTCTTCGCTTCCGTCTCCTCCAGTTGCTTCTTGAGGGCTTGCACCTCCTTTTGCAGAGCAGCAAGCTTATCTTTCGACTCCAGTTGGCACTTTTCTTGAGCGCTCTGACAATCGACAAGCGCCGCGCTTTCGGTGTCCTCTTTCGGGTCTGTTTCAGAGGGCGTTGCCTCTGGCTTTTGCTCGTCGTTCTCGACTGCTGCCGGAGGCTTGGTGTCTGCTGCCGGAGGTTTAGTGTCTGCTGCCGGAGGCTTTTCTTGCGCTGGGTTGGCGGGAGGCGTTGGAGCCTCCTGCGCCAGTGCCACGCTTGGAAAACCTAGCATGATGCTCAGTAGAGTGAGTCTCCTTCTTCTTTGCTGTCCCATAGTCGACCGCTATCACAACTGTCTCGCAGGCAAAATGGTGTCAGTTTTGAGCGGGGTGGCCGCTCTTTGCCGTTTCTTTGCGGATCAAGACAGAGAATTTTGGTCGAGAGTCTCCTGTAATTCTCGTATTTTTCCCTCGAGCTCATCGTGGAGTTGAGGGTTCATCAGTTGGTTGTCTTCGAAGTGCTTGTGAAATTCCGGCAGGCTAAAGGAGGCGAATATCTTGGCTCCGGCGCGGGGGTAGGCGTCGAGAGCATGGGCTAGAACGCCACGTCCTCCTCGGGCTCCTGGAGAGGTGGCCATGAGGAGCATTGGTTTTTCTCGCCAAATATTTCTCTCAATGCGAGAGAGCCAGTCGACGGCATTTTTGAAGGCTACAGCATAGGAGCCATTATGCTCTGCCAGAGAGATAACGAAGGCATCGGCGCTTTCGAATACAGTATTGAGACGGAGTGCTTCGTCAGGAAAACCGGATTCGTTTTCGAGATCAATACTGTAAATCGGCAACTCAAAGTCGTTCAGGTCCAGGACCTCGACTTCGACGTTATTCAGTCTCTTGGCGGCATAGGTGGCTAATTGGCGATTGATGGAGCTTTTGCTGTTACTGCCGCCCAAGGCGATTACTTTTTTCATGCTGTTCCGATAATAGAAAGGCATCGCGTAGTCGATCAAGTCGGGGCGCCGTTGAACTAGGCAGGGCGCCGTTGATCTATGCAGGGCGCTTTTTAGTCGGGAGAGCCTCTTCCTCTCTCCCCGCGCGTGGTCTGTGTGCTTCTAAAAGTGAATAACCTGTCGAACGCCTTTATCGGGTCCAGACGGTATTTGGCGAGGCTCTCGGAGTCGTGTTGTCAATCAGGGAGGGCCCCGCATCTAAAATAGGTTGAACGAGGAATTTTTTTCTGTCAACGAAATTTTTAGAGAAGTAGTCTCGTTGAAGAGTCGAGCTCACGAGGCAAGTGCTGTTTCTTTTTCATTTTGCGCTAAAGAGCAGCCATGCGTCTTCTGCATTACTTTCTTGCTCTCAGTGGTCTTTCTCTTTCTCTCGCTTTTGCTGGTTGTGATGATGAGCCGACTTCGTCAGGTGGGGGCGCTGGAGGGTTAGGGGGCGCCGGTGGCCAAACCACGAGTGACCCGTCTGATGCATCGATGGCTCTAGCTCCACAAATTGTAATGGGCTGGGTTCCTCACTACGGAATTCAGCCTGGACTACGTGCCTTGAACGCGACCTATGGTGAAACGAAGGTGCTCGATACCTTGAACCGTATTGGTCTTCAGTTTTGGACGATTAACGTTGCGGGCGAGGTTGTCAATCTGAGCGGCGCTAGCAACGAAGACGTCGCGCCGTTTTTAGAACTCGCTCGGAAGCACGACATCAAGGTTCTCCTTACCGTCACCAACGATGCCCAGAGTCTGAATTCCCCTAATTCACCCTCTGACGAGATTCTTCGCGGTTTTCATTGGGAAACGGTGCGTCGAGCTTTCGAAGCGGTCGGGCCTCAGGGCGTAGCCAGCTCATTGCTTGAGGTGGTGAAAGAGACCGATATCGACGGGATTGACCTTGATTTTGAGGCAGGTGGTCTCCTCCGCTACACCGCTCAAGATCGCAGTGACTTTGCTGCACTGGTTAGCCTGCTCTCTGAGGAGCTCAAGAAGCAAGGTAAGTTACTGACGGTTGATACTTTCTCGGGGACGAATCAGACGTTGGTGCCTAACGCGTCATGGTGGAATGACTGGCAAGGGCAAGTCGATAGCCTTCATGTGATGGGTTACGAGAATACCTACAAGAATGGTCGCGGCGACGCTGATTATCAGGACGTGCAAGATCGGGCCGTGGCGGCGGGATTCCGGGCTGAGCAGCTCTTGATTGGCATGCCCGTGTGGCTGAATAAGTGGGCCGGCGGAGGTAATAATATTGGCTACACTCATCAAGAGAATATTCAGCACGTCGCTCATTGTTTGAAGCAGTCATCCGGCGTGGCTCTTTGGGCTTTGCAGCATCCGGAAGTTCATAAGATTCCCGGATCGGATGAGAGGCCTTGGACGACGAATGAGCCATGGGCTGAACTCAAGAAGTTGCATCAAGGACAAGAGCAAGACCTTTCTTTTTGCGACCGCGAAGCAGAGCAGAATAATTGGATTGATAATTTCTTTACTCCAGAGAGTAATATCCTCGGTGGTCGCTGGTTTGCCGCGACTGACTTTTGGGATCGTGAGGATAGAGATTATGCATCGAGGGTTCTTTCTCCCGATGGGTCTTACGATATGGCACGCGGTGAGGGCACCTGGGGTAAGCTCGATCAAGCCTACAGCGAAGAAGATGGTCGCGTTTTTCTCTCTGGAATTGCGGAGGTCAATGGTCCTTTCGTTTTCGATGAAGCGGTCAGTGATAGTTTTGCCGGGGTGTGGACTGGTTGTCTCTGGCGCGTCGAAGCTCTCGTCGGCTACGACGTGAGTGCGTCTGCTGAGATGGTCGTTGGGATGCGTTGTGAGAGTGGCAAGAAGTTCGCGCTCGCACTCGATACGAAAGATGGCGTTTTGAATCAGCAAGGGCCCTGGGGGATCGAAGTGATCTGTAGTGGAGAGTTTGAAAACTATCGCATTCCTCTCGAAAATCCGATGGTTCTGTTTTCATCTGAGGGTCAATTTG
>JAKVCH010000153.1 GCA_022447485.1 Polyangiaceae bacterium
AGGCCAAGGCCATTCCCGCTCCCAGAAATGACCGAGAACCTTGAACGATCACCGCCTCGCGCACCCCTGCGCCCCCTGGAGCAAATAAAGCCAAGAACCCCCCCAAAACTGCAGCATTCAAGGCGACCGACGCCCAAAGAGCCGCCCCCGGACTCGCCCCAAGGGCAGAGGCCGAGCTCAGGCCTAAACCAAGCCAACAGATCCAATGAAGGAGGTGAGCGACCACTGCTGGAAAAGGTAAGACTCCTCGCCTCTTCGAGTCGCTCAGAGCCCGTTCTTGAGATTCATTCTCCGCTTTTGAACTCATCAAGCGACCAAGCAGACGCATGACAACAGGGGGATATTTCGCTCGCGGGTAAAACACCAAGAGAGCAAGGGAAATACCGCCCAAGATAGCGCAGCTCAGCGCACTGGCTCGACCCATCGATTGAACAAGATGCGGCAACTCCTCCCACGGAGCAAAGCATGCAACCACCACAACAAGCACCGAGCCAACGGCAAGCCAACTCAGAAGCTCTAGGCCTAAACTAGCCAACATCAACTTCTTCGAGACTTCCAGCCTGGCAGCTCCAGCCACGCGCACGGCGGGCAAGCCGACTTTACCAGGTGTGTAGCGAGCGAGTTGAGAACTCAAGTAGAGCCCCAAGGAGGGAATCAGCGCTAAGCGCTGAGAGCTCAAATCTTCTAAAATGAAGCGCCAGGCGCCATACTGAAAAAAGATGGAGGCCAGGGCAAAGGCAAAGCTAAGAACAACCCAGGATGGCAGTACCTCAAGGGAGCTGGCCTGAAATTCACCCCAGACCTGGACAAACGACCAGACGACAAAGGCACCTGTCACCAGGAAAAATAGCCAGCGCAGAGCAAAGAATATCGTGCGCTGGGCACTTGGCGCCGGATCGTTCATAGCCGCTGGGTAGCACCTACCATGAATCTTTCCCTCAGGGCTACCGGAAGGCCGACACCCAACCTTTGCCGTGACTGGAACCACAGATTAAACTCACCCTTATGAGCCGCGGTCGATCAGCTGAGAAGAGACATCTTCGAACCAACACCTGGGTGATTGTCGGCCTCTGCTTCGCTCTCTTGAGTCAAAGCGAAGTCTCCCACGCACAGTTTAATCCAGCGGGACGCAAAAGACCCAGCCGAAGTAGCACCAAAGCCTCCCAGTCGGCCCCGAGGAAAGTCCCCCGCACGCAGAGCAGCTCAAACTCTCGCCCTCAACTCAAATCCCAAGAGAAGGATCAACGGCTCAGAGAACGCTACCAGCGACTCATCTTTGCCCACCCTGGCGAGGAGCTACCTCTCCAGCGCCTGATAGAGTTATCACAAAGACTGGACGGGAGTCTCCGACCTCTCCAAAAGTGGCTGGAGAAAGAATCGAAAAAGGAACCTAAGAACCGTTATCCTGTACTACTGGCGCAAGCTGAAATCGCCTCGACTCAAGGCGAGAAAGAAAAACAAAGAGCGAGACTTGACGAAGCCACGCGCCTAGCACCCCAGCGCGCTGAAGCCTGGAAGAGGCTCGCCTCTTTCTACCGAGGCGAGGAAGATTACAAAAAGGCAATTGCCGCAAATCAAAAGACTCTCGACCTCATCCAAGGGACTGAAAAGGATCAAGTCCTGCGCTTGCTCAGAGACGATTCCCTCACCCTTGGTGATCACGCTGCAGCCAAAGACTTTCAACGTCAGCTAGAAACGAGAGTGCCTGGGGCTTTTTCTGTTGCTGCGGAATTAGGTCGAGAGTTTCTCCGCCGGAACTTGGGCGAGGAGGCGAGGAGCGAATTCGAGCGCCTCGTTCAACGATATTCTCCCCCTAGCTCGGCGGGAATTCAGGCTCGCTCTCTTCTCGCCCAAGCCTATCTCTCCTTAGGTAAGCCGAAAAAAAGTCTAGAGGTTCTCGACGAAGCACTGAAGAACGCCTCTCGCCATCCTGGATTACAGAGAGAATTAATTCAGCTGAGCATTCGAGTACATCGAGAAGAGAATCGACTACCTGAGCTAATACGTACTCTCGAAACCAAAGCCCAGACGACCTACGACTGGCAAGTCTTGGCCCAACTACAAGAAGAAGAAGGTCAATTCAAAGAAGCCCTCGCGTCTTATCGAAAGGCCCTTCAGCGCGCGCCCCGGGATATTGATCTGCGCCTCAGCTACGTTCGTCTCTTGGAGTTGCACGGAGAAGTAGAAGAAGCAGTGAATCAATACGTGAAGCTGCACCAACTCGCTCCAAAAGATGTCGCTCTCGGCATCCTCGCCATCGAGGCGCTCTTCCATTCCGGTCAAGAAAGAAAAGCTCTGCAGATATTCGACAAGCTAGCGGCTCAAAGTAATTCTCCCCCAGATACCTTTGCTTTACTCGAGCTGGCCGAACGCCGGGGAGAGAACCAACGAGTCACTCAACTGGCAGAGAGGCTTCGCCGAGCACCTCATACAGATTGGCAGGCCTTCCTCGAATTAGGCAACCGAGCCTTCCGTGATGGCGATAAAAAGACGGCAAAAGAGCTCTGGAAAAAAGCCCTTGCCTTGCACCCTCAAAAAGCGCGCGGGCTTATCTCTTATGGCCAAACCCTTCTCGATCATCACTTTACGGAAGAAGGTCTGGAAGCCTTAGAGGGTGCAGTCCAGCTCGCCCCGGAAAGTTGGTCCGCCCAGCGCGCCTACGCGCTGGGACTTGAGCGCGCGTCCGCCGTAGCTAAGGCCTCCAGTGCTCGGAAACTCCAGCTCAAAGCTCTGGTGGCCTGGGATCAGGCCTTGAGCCTGAGTCACGGCAGACAATCTCAGCAGCACGAAGCAGAGGCCCATCGACATATTGTCCGACTCTGGTCACGACTCGATCGGCTGGAAAAAGAGCTCTCCCAAATTCGTCGACTCAGCGAGTCAACGCCGGACGACCGCCAACGAATCCGTTTAGTGGCCAGAGCAGAAATAGCAGCCGGGCAAGCAGAGCGGGCCGCAGAGCGATTGCGAAGATCCCTGCAGCGCGTGCCAGGCGATCGCAGCAGCCTGATTCTATTGAAAGAAGCCGAACTCAAGTCGACGGGCAACGCAACCGCGACTTTAGAGGAACTCGTGCGAGTTGATCCTACTCATGCGCGCCAATATCTGGAGGAAATCGCTCACTGGGCGGAGAAGAATGGTGACCCTCAATTGGCTCGGGTGACAGCGGAGCGAGCCTTCAACCTTTTTCCCCAAGATGCTGAGGCGGCAGAAACCTTAGCGAAGATTCTGGCAAACCAGGGTGAATTTCTCCAAGCGATCTCGACCTATGAACGAGCACTCCAACTGAATCGAGGTCAAGCCCACCTCTTCATCGCTCAAGCAACACTCTTGGAAAAAGTCGGGCAAAACGACCGGGCTTTCGCCCTCTACCTTCAAGTCCTGCGCACCTCCAACAACCAGAGCCTGATCAACCAGTCATTGACTCAAGCTCGACTATTGGCCCGCCTTCAGAAAAACTACCGAGCTCTGGAAGACGTCTTGCGTCCTAAGGTAATCAAAGAACGCAGCGACCCTCGACTAAGAATCGAATTATTTCAAGTTTTAGAGCGAGAGATAGCAACTCTTCCAGAAGCCCAAACTCCCGGATCCTCTCGAAGGGAGATCGATCGGCTGATTGCCAGGAATCGAGCTCCACTCTTGCGAGCTCTTGCTTCTGGCAATGCTCTGGAAGCAGAGCTTGCCCTGGGCCTTTTAATGACTGGCGACGATCGAGCGACTCATCGAGCCTTACTCCAATTCGCTCAAGGCCAGGCAAACCTTTCCTTGCGAAAAAGAGCTCTCTCGCACCTTCGTCCGATTGAAGACCCCGACACCGTTGCGAGGCTGGCATCTGAATTTATCGGTCCCACTCAAAAGTCGTCTCCTGAATTAGAGCCGATCGCCGTTTGGGCCTTGGGCCATTACTTTTTGAAAACGGCGGGACCTTGGGGCAAAGAAGAGAGCAATCGACTTCTTGATGCCCTCGACTCAAAAAATGAACAGCCCGCCACGATGGCGGCGTTGGGCTGGGGTCAGCGCCTTCAAGGTCAAAAAATTGGAAGCGGTCTGCCAGTGGAATTCATGCCGCGACTGGAGTCACGACTCGTAAAACGAGCAAAAAACTACCAAAATAGTCGTCAGCTCCAGGCCGCTTTTTTCCTCGCCTTAAGTCAACTTCCGAGGGTCAATGAAATTGACCTAGAGAATTTCAAACGCCTCCAAGCTACCGACACCCCGTCAGAGGAACTGGCCTTTTTTAGACTTCGCCTGGCCCACGTCCGTCATTCTGCTCAGAAAAAACTGGAGCTCGAGGAAGAAATCACCTCCTCGTTCACAACGTCTTCGAAATTTGCTCACCAGGGAACACTCTTCCTTCTAGCCCAAGAGCGAGGGCTAGTCGCCGCGCAGAACCTACTTCCCGAGAATCTCGACGAAGACTTCAAACTTTCTTCCTGGCTGAGCAGCCTCTTGGCGCAGGAACTCGTGCTCCCCCATCGGCTGCAGCTGCTCCAATTAACCTCAAGCGCCTACCAAAAGGCTATTTCCCGTCAATTGCGCTCCACAACGGATCAACTCAGCCAAGGTCTCAGCCTTTTGAGCAGCCAAGACGGCGCGCCCCGATTATTGCCTTATCTTCAGCGCCAGGAGTTTGAAGCACTCCCAGCTCAAAAAGAAGCTGAAATCAGCCAACTGAGAAGGGAAATTCTCGCAGCAATTCAGGAGGAAATCTTGGAAGCCGCCCAACACCAAAACCTCAAGGTTCGTGCCCAGGCACTCGGCTTATTGATTGCAGAAGAAGACTCGGAACAAGAGAGAATTCTCTTGGCCCACCTCGACCATTCTTTCGAGCAACTGAGCACAGCGGCGCTGCGCAGTTTGCGCCTGAATTGCACTGCAGCTCTTTTTCAAGAAGCCTTGCGTATGGCGCTCGACGCCACTCGATCCTGGAACCTCCGCCTTCGAGCAATCAGAGCATTAGGGGAAGCAGAAGACCACCAGAACGAGAGGCAGAGGCTCGCCTTCGTCGATGCCCTCCAGCAGCTCTCAGGCCACCCACAGCTCCTTGTCGCTGAGACTGCCAAGCAGCTACTCTCGACAAGAGAGTGACTCACTTTCTTGTCGAACGTGCTCGAGGAGACTTGGCTCGCTTCGGGGTTGCCTTTGCTTTTGTGCGTCGAGGCGTTGGTTTTTGAGGAGGCACAATAGGGGAAGCCGCATGTTTTTCGACCAATTCCAAAAAGGTCAGCACCGCATGCCCGGTTCCGCCTTTGGGATGCATACCAGAAGCTGAATCGCGGTAGACAGGCCCCGGAATATCACAGTGCATCCAGGGTAAACCAGCAGTGAACTCTCGGAGAAAGAGGGCCGCCGTGATCGCTCCTCCCCACCGAGTCCCTGTATGTTTAATATCAGTAATGGAGCTCTTCAATTGAGCCCGGAGTTCTTCAATCAGCGGCATGCGCCAGAAACTCTCTCCGACCGTTGCCGCCGCTTCTGTCATCGCCGCAGCCATTTCCTCGCTCCCGGTGAAGAACGCGGAATAAGGGTTCCCAAGAGAAACGAGCGTAGCGCCGGTTAAAGTCGCGGCGTCGACAATAAAGTCTGGTTTCAAGCGAGTCGCATAGGTGAGGGCATCGGCTAAAACCAAGCGCCCCTCGGCGTCTGTGTTAATGATCTCGACGCCCTTGCCGGAAAGTGAACGAAATACATCACTCGGGCGGTAGGCATTTGCATCGGGCATATTTTCTGCGGCTCCGATGATGCCATGAACTTCGACATCAGGGTTTTTCGCCGTGAGGGCCTCCATCAACCCTAAGACAGCTGCACCGCCCGACATATCTGTCTTCATATCGGCCATGCCAGCCATCGGCTTGATGCAAAGACCACCAGAATCGAAGGTGAGTCCCTTGCCAACAAATGCCACCTTTCCTTTGGATTTACCCTTCGGCTTGTAGGTGAGATGAATGAACCAAGGCGCATTGGTACTGCCTTGCCCCACAGCGGCATGGAGATTCATACCAGCTCGAATGATGCCTTGTTGGTCCAAAAGCTTACAGGTTAGCTTGCCCCGCTTTGCAACATCTTTTGCTCGCTTTGCGAAGCTTTCCGGAGTCAAGATATTTGGTGGTTCGTTGATCAAGTCACGGGCTAAGCACACACCCTTGGCAACCCCAAGCCCCTGCTGAATCGCAGCTTTGTCGGACGCAGACGCGCTCCTGGTGCGCAAGACCGATACGGCCGGGGCCGCCTGGGACTCTTTCTCAAAGACATAACGATCGAATTGATATGCACCCAGCCCGACTCCCAAAGCGAGATGATAGATACTGTCATCATTGCTCGCCACGATTGCTAATTTCTTCGGCTTCTTGGCCAGGGAGTCGCGCACGCCTTTTGCTGCTGCTGCAACCAGCTTAGCATCATCGAGCTCACCAACTTCAGCGCTCCCAACAACCAGCAGCTCTGAATAATTCAACCGGCCAAGAAGGGGAATAGTCGTTGAGCTCCCGGCGCTCGGCTGAAATCGCACACGCTCCAAATGGGCACTTAATTCTCCACCTAAATGCTCATCCAAAAGAGCAATCGTTTCATCTTCGCTCGCCTCGGCACCGCGAATCATGACCACCAAGACATCTGCTTTAAAATCAGCAACATTCTTCTTTAGCAACTGGATCTTCGGACTCATGACCGTAGGCTAGTCTGCTTCTCTAGAGCCGCCAAGTCCTCACGCAGTTTGTTCTTTCCACTGGGCGCCTTTCACCGGACCTGTCGCTGGACCTGTCACCGGCCCTGCGCCGGGCACGACAACTTCACCGCTCACCCGACCCTGGTGATCAAAGAATAATTCGAGAATGCCTCGGCTGGGCTTCGAGCACGGAATTTCTGAAGGAATTGGCATCCAGAAGGCTGATCCCGTCTGGCTGAGACGTCCCAGGCGAGCTAAGAGAGGCGAGATCGTGATTATTCTTGGAATAGAAACCTCCTGCGACGAAACGGCAGCAGCCGTGATCGAAGACCGCCGGGTTCTCAGCGACGTGGT
>JAKVCH010000154.1 GCA_022447485.1 Polyangiaceae bacterium
GGCCATTTCGCCACGGTTGAGAATTGCGGATTGAGAATGGGTTGCTTTCACCCAAGAAGAAATAGCTTTTAGATGTGCCTCCGTATCTGCGGCTTGCTCCGGGGCGAGACTTTTGGAATTTGCCTCTGTGTAGAGGGCTTTCGCTCGTCCCAGGTTTCCCTGACGTGACGCATATTCTGCTGCCAGCAGAAGACTTTTACCTTGCGCTCTCAGGGCTGGCTGAATTTCCTCGTCCTGGTGGAGAAGTAGAAGTGCCCCAGAGACGACACGATTCCCCTCGTCTTCGTATCCTTTTTGGAATAACTCAGCCGCGCGCTCCATCTGATAGTGCGCAATACTAATCCACCCAGAGGAGCCTTCTTCGTCGGGGCTTGCGGCGAATACTTTTTGGGCGGTGGAGGGGAAGTCCTGAGCAAGAATGCTCGGAGGTAGTTGGGGAGCGCTCTTCTCTGCCGCGGATTGAGGGTCGGGAGCGTTCGTTCGGGCACAGGCACCGAGAGTCGCTGCAATGGAGAGAACCAGAAAGGAAGAGAGGTGAGAGAAATGGCGATACTTCACGAGGCGAGTCTATCAGGGGAAGGCTCTTCGTGCAGTCTCTTGGGGGCTGAGAGTCTTGAACGAGAAAATAATCACAGAATTTTGCAGTTCATTAAGTAACTTAGGCGATCTTTGCCCAGGTAGTTGGTACGCTCCGAGGCGAATGGACTCTGGGAATCAAGACTCGGATACCACTGCGGGCAATAGCAGAGAGAAGAATCAGTCAGTGGACAATATCTCTTCTGATTCCGCACCCGCGAATACTCAAGATTCAGAGGCGGTTGCTCGAAGAGCGGCGCATGCTGACCTTCAAAATGAATCTAGGTCTGGAGGGCAAATTTCTGAGGGCGTTGCCGAAAGTAGCGAGCGCAGACCCAGCCACCCTCCCCGGAAAGAGGGGGAAAGCCCGAGTGCTCACGATAGGACGCCCCGAGCATTGGGGGAGTTCGAAGTTGTGCGGCGCTTGGGCATCGGCGGGATGGCTGAGGTATTCTTGGCCAAGAAGCGCGGTGCGGAGGGTATCTTCAAGCTCCTCGTCTTGAAGAGAATTCTCCCCGAATACGTGAGCAATCGTAAATTTCAATCGATGTTCACGGAGGAGGCGCAATTAGCAACGCGCTTGAATCATCCGAATATTGTGCAGGTCTATGACTTTCAAGACTATGGGGATGAGGGCCAATTACTCAGCATGGAGTATGTTGATGGGCCAGACCTCCGGCAGCTGCTGAGAGCAGCCCGAAAAAAAGAAGAGCGAATTTCACCAGAGCTCTCCGCCTTTTTGATCGCCGAGGTCGCGAAAGGTTTGCATTACGCCCATGAAAGGAAAGATGAAAGTGGGGCGCCTCTCGATATCGTCCACCGAGATGTTTCTCCTCAAAATATCTTGTTGAGTTACGATGGCGCGGTGAAAGTCGCCGATTTTGGCATTGCGAGTGCGAATCTCTTTCGGGATGACAGTGGGGTTATCAAGGGGAAAACAGGCTATATGAGCCCGGAGCAGGCGTCGGCAAAGGCTCTTGACCGTCGAACCGATATCTATTCTTTGGGCATTGTTCTCCATGAGATGTTGAGTGGTCGTAAGGCTCACGGGAGTCTCGAGGGCGATGACTTAGCGGCGGCTGTACGCAAAGGAAGAGTTGAGCCGCCGAGTAATTATGTCCTGAAGATACCGAAGGAGCTAGACGCCATTGTGATGAAAGCATTGGCGATCGATCCAGACGAGCGCTACCAAAATGCTCGAGACTTTTCCGTCGCTTTATTGAAATTCCTCTTGGAAAGAGGCGAGGTCGTTGATGGGCATTCTTTAGAAACCATTTTGGTTTCTCTTGTTGGAGAGCCTCACCTCTTCAGTGAAGATGGTCGCCAAAGCGAGCGACCCGATGGTATTGAAGTCGCCGAAGATGGTACTCCGGTGCAGCCTCTATTGGCGGTACGAGAGTCTGGAAGCGAAGTACGCCATGTGGCAGTCGTAGCGGTGGAGCTGGTCGGCGGGAAAGACCTGGTCGATCGAGTCGGGTTAGAGGTTGGCTGTGAAGCGCTTGAGCGGTTGGTGACCACACTCGACGCGGTGGCGTTCAAGAGAGAAATGCGTTTGGAGTGGCAGCGAGATTCCCGCGGAGTTCCGGTTCGGGCTCACGGAGTGGCTGGTCTGCTAGCCAATGCGACGGGTGCCGCAGCGGATGCCGTTTGGTTTGCCGTCGATTTACATGATGGGGTACTGGCGGCACGGAATGACCTCGATTCCGAGCTGCGGGCTCGGGTTGGGATTGTACGAAGCCTGGCCACTGGGCGTCGGGACGCTAGTGGACACTTGGTCGAGCATCAGCTTTCCGAGCATGCGCAATTTCTTGCTGATACTCTCTGTCAACGCGCCGAGTTGGGCTCGAGTCTCGTTGCCGGTGGTCTGTACCGCCTTGTGAGGAGAGACTTCTTATGGGGCGATGCTCCTAATCTTGAGTTGAACGACTCTCAAGATTCAGAACTGCCGGCTCGCTTGCGAGTCTATGAATTAATTCGTGGCTTGACCCGCGAAGAGAAAAGGAAAGAACTCTCCTTCGACCATAATGAGTTGATTGGTCGAGATGCAGAGCTTGCCGACCTGCACGCAACTTATTATCGAGTTGTCGGTACAGGTCCTGGACAGGGGCAAGCGGCCGCCCGCTTAGTAGGTGGTGAATTAGGAATTGGTAAGACCGCGTTGATTGATGCGTTTGTTGCCGAGCTGCCGCCTGATGCGCGGGTATTGCGCACGGAGTGTGCCCAGGCGCGTCAGGATGTGCCTTTTGCTGTTCTTGGCGACTGGCTTCGTGATTTGACCGGCGTTGAACTGGGTCAGGAGATGAATGAGGCGCGACGCCTAGTTGCGGGAGCCTTAGATTGGGAGGGAGAGGTTGGCTCTGCAGAAGTGAGTCAGAGGATTGCCGAGTTGTGCACAGGCCGTCTCGGCTTAGCATTTGATGAAGCTGATGCTGCCTTACAACGGGCTCAGATCCTTGCGGGTACCCGGCGATTTCTGGGCCGAGCTGCCCAGCAGAGTCCTTTGGTGGTGATTCTTGATGCGATGCAATGGTGTGATCAAATCAGTTTGGAATTGATCAGTCAGCTGCTCAACCTGGAAGAGGAGCTGCCCATTCTTGCTCTCCTCGTCACCCGGCCGGATCGGCGTATTGCGCCCGCAACTCAGGGTATTCTGCGTCTTGATTTAGGTGGTCTGGATGTAGAAAGTCAGGCTCGACTCCTGCAGGTGCGTCTGGGGGTTCGACCGGGGGTGGAGCAAGTCTGTGCAGATATTTTCCCCCGGGCGGCGGGCAATCCATTTTTCCTTCTTGAGATGGTGGATGCGCTACTGGAGCGCGGCGTGCTTGAAATTCGCGAAGATGCTACCGGCGGGAATACCTTGGAGCGGGTCGAGCTTGCGGGAAGCGTCATGGCTTTGCCCACGACTCTTGAGCAGCTTCTGGCAGATCGCCTCACGGAGCTGGGGGAGCAAGAGCTGAGCTTACTCTATTGGGTAGCGGTGGCGGGAGGGCCAGCGGATATGGCGGATATTCGCCAGCTTTTTGATGAACATGCGGACGAAGTAGCGGCGCGCCTGGATGACCGAGGTTTGACGGAAACGAAAGCCGGTCAGATTGATGTGAAGCATCCCTTAACCCGGGACGTGACCTATCGCTCGATGAACCGCGAAGAACGACGAGCCCGTCATCGAGGCCTCGGAGAGTTATTGGCAGCCACGGGCCAGTACCGGGGGATGCGCGCTTCGATTGTGGCGCGGCATCTTGCAAAGGGAGGTATGGCAGATCAAGCCGCTGAACTTTATCTCGAAGCCGCGGGAGTTGCGCGGAGCAGTTATCAGATTGAATTAGCGACGCGTTCCTACGAAAAAGTGGCAAAGATATTACCGAATGGTGATTACCGCCTCTTGGAAGCTTATGAAGCGTTAGAGGCAATCGCTCGAAACGATGGCCGTTGGCGTCAGCGCAAGGAGTATCTCGACCAATTAAGGAATCTGGCGGCTCAATCTGGCAAGGGCTACTGGGTCGCTACCTGTTTGTTGCGCAGTGCACGTTACGAGCAAGATGCCGGCCACCTAGCTCGCGCCGCTGAATTGGCTCACCTCTGCGAAGAAGCAGCCCTTGAGGCCGAGTCCCAGGTTGCCGCCCTGCAGGCGCGCGGCATTTTGGCCGAAGTTCTTCGTGATTTAGGGGATATGCAAGGTGCCCTAGCTGCAGCCGATCGCGCTCTTGCGGCGGCGGAGCATCCCGAAATTACCGATCGATTGCGGGCCGAAATCTTGCGCGCGAAAGGAACTCTTCTGCGCCGAGTCGGACGAGTTGAGGAGGCCTTGGGCGCCTATGCCGAATCCATCGCAGTGTTCCAGCGAGTGGGGGCTCGCCGTATGGAGGCACGGGGACGCAACTCCTTGGCCTTTGCTCTTTATATGCTGGGACGTTACGAAGATGGGGTGGCCTTGGCTCGCCAAGCCATGCAAATCGAGTCGTCGATTGGCGGTCGCTTTCAAATAGCCCGTACCCTAGCCAATATAGGACTGTGCTATGCGGGCGTCGGCGATAGCGTGACCGGGCTGTCTTTTCTCAGGCAGGCTCGCGAGGCTCATGAGCGCTATGGCGAGCGAGATGCACGGGCCGACACTCTTTTAGCAACCGCTGAGGTTTTGTTGGAGGTTGGCGAGGTCGATGAAGCAAATTTATTGGTTGGTGACGCCTCTGCTTTGATTCAGATTACAGAAAGCCGCTACGATGCTATTCATGAGCGTTTACTACGCTCGCTTTTAGCAAGAGCTCATGGTGATTCGCGAGAGGCTGTCAGGCGGGCCTTTGAGGCCAGACAGGCTGCGGAAGCCCAGGCCTATTCTTCTTTTCATTTTTACGCCATGGCGATTGAAGCGATCTGTCGGGTTGAAATCGGCGAGAACCATACGGGGATTCTTCTCGCTACGACCGCGCTGGGTGCGGCCTCAGCTTTACAGGGTTCGGAATACGCCTTGCAGATTCGAGCTTTATGCACTGAGGCTCTTTTCCAGGCTGGTTCTCCCCACGCGGAGACCTTCTTTTTGCAGGCGGCTGCATTCACTCAGGTCTACGCAGATCGCATCAGAAATCCTGAATTGTGGAAGCTCTTTATGAAACGAGCACCTGTGCAAGTATTACTCAGAGATGTTTTGTCCCCCAGCCTTCAAAGCAATGAAGAGGTTTTGCCATGAGTCGTGAGCAAGAAGACGGTAGCGCTCCCCGCCTCGCCCTTGTTTTATCCGGAGGTGGAGCCAGAGGTGCCTATGAAGTGGGGGTCTTATCTTATCTCTTCGATGAGCTTCAAGCCGCTCGAGGTAGACCTTTTGCCGTAGATATTATTTGTGGGACGAGCGTCGGAGCTGTGAATGCCGCTCATTTGGCTGCCCACATCGCCGATCCAAAAGATGGCAGCCGGCGCCTGGTAAAGTTGTGGAGCGAATTGAAATTGGATTCGGTTTTGGGTTTTGGTCTCAAGCAAGCCGCATCTCTCACTGGATTTTTTAAGACCGATTCTGCCCAGGGGCTCGTGGATATTGGCCCAATGGCCAAGTTTATTCGCCAGCAGATCCCCTGGCGTAAGATCACTCGCTCGATGCGCGAGGGGCACCTTCGGGCTTTGACAATTTCATGTACAGAAGTGCTGACGGGTCGGACGGTGCAGTTCACGCAAACTGGACCGAATACAGGAACGCCGAGCCAGCCTGGTCCCCGGGCATTGATTCGACCTTGTCGCATTGGTCCTCAGCATGTTTTAGCCTCTGCCTCGATCCCTTTGGTCTTTCCTCCGGTCCGGGTGGGAAAACAGCTCTACATAGACGGAGGTTTGCGTCAGAATACTCCGGTATCGCCCGCTTTGCGTTTTGGCGCGACTCACGTCCTCTGTGTGGGTACTTACTTAGAAGAGCAGGGAGTTGTCTTACAGGACCAGAAAGACGAACCAACAACCTCTTACGTGATTGGTAAGATTATGGATGCGTTGCTTTTGGACCACCTCTCGAACGATGTCGCTCAGGTGCGAATGATCAACGATCTATTGCAAAGTGGTATCGAAGCATTTGGCCCAGATTTTCTCCATCGCCTGAATGAGGCTGCCGCCCAACGAGGCGGAAGGCTCTTACAACCGACCAACTTGATGATGATCAGTCCTTCGACAGCTCTTGGGCAACTTGGTGCTGAATATCTCAAGAACCATACGGTACGCAGTCGCTCACGATTGACCCGGAAATTACTCGAGTGGCTCGATAGCGGCTCTGAAGCTGACCTGGCGAGCTACCTTCTTTTTGAGGGCGACTTTGCCCTGCAGCTGATTGAATTGGGGCGCTCCGATGCTCGGGCAGCACGAGATAGGCTGCTCAGCTTTCTCGACGAAATTCCCGAAAGCAGTCCGCCTCAGGGTGGAGCAGATGAGATGCCGACTTTCGCAGCGCCAGCTGTCGGTTGATATTAGTCGCTGACTTCTTCGAGAGCAGCTTCTAACTCGCCGAGCGTCTTGGCGTCGCCCGCAGTAGCCGCGACCTTGAGTCCTTGTTCCAGCCAAATTTTGGCATCTGTGGCTCGGCCCTCTTCGGTAAGAATCTGACCTGCCATGAGGTATTGGGGCAGGTAGGAGGGTTCTTTCTCCCGGAGTTCCTCAAATGACTTCATGGCATCCGCCGTGCGCTTTTCTTTTCTATACTCCATCGCGAGGGCGTAGAGGACGAATGAGTCAGCTTGACCGGCCTCGAACATCTTTTCGAGCATTGCTAATCTTTTATTCATGGAAGCTTTTTTTCTGAATTAACTGTTAAATGTGAGGAACTCGGCCAAGACCTTCTTGACACCGTAGCCAGGAAATCGAGCGATGATCATCGCGTTGGGGCCGGATTCAATCCGCTCGACCGTGCCCGTTCCGAATTTTTTATGACCGACTTTTTGTCCCTTACGGACGACGAC